>CAKPCG010000003.1 GCA_934141475.1 uncultured Clostridia bacterium | reverse complement strand
TATTACCATTATTAACTTTTATTTCTGACATTATTTATTCCCCCCTTCCGGTCATACATGAATGTATGTGGGATTCATTCTTAGAGGTTGTTTTCAACCTTTTTACCCGATATACTTTTACATTATACTCTATTATCAAATGGGTTGTCAAGTAAAATTGGAAATTTTTATGTAACTACAGTAATATCTATTGATTCTACATATCCATTTTCGTTGTAGTTTAATTTTACATTATATTTTTCTCTACTATCATGTATTACAGCTTTTATTTCTTCTGCTTTTTCTTCATTCTTTTGTCCTTCTTTTATGTATATTCTAAGTTGTGTTCCTACAAGTACTTTGTAGTCTTCCATATTTTGACTTACTGTTTCTAGTAGTTTTTCTATATATTCTGCATCTAGTTCATCACCCTCATAAATATTAAATTTGTTATTAAATTTTTGTTTTTGTTGTTCTTCTTCGTTTTGCTGTTCTTGGTCTTTCTTTTGTTGCTCTTCATCTATTTTTAAAATTATATTATTTAATAATTTTGTGTTTATAATAGATTGACTCTTCTCTAGACTTTTTACAAATCTATTTTTTAAACTATTCATAATTGAAGAAACTCTTTCTCCATTATAATCATTTAATACTATATTGTTATTTTCATTAAAGTCTATTGGCATTGCCTCTTCTGCTGATAGGTCAATTTGTAAGCTTGAATCTACTTCAAATTTAGTTATTTTTTCATTTTTATAATTTATGCCTAAACTATTATTTATTTTTGAATTTTGTACTAATGTATTTGATTCTACTGTTAAATTTTGTGTGTTATCATTATATGTAAATGTTCTATCTAATTCTTGTTCTGAATTTTTTATTCCAAGTGAATATATTTTATCTTCTCTTTCATTTTCTACATATTTAGTTGTTTTTAGGCTTACTGTTTTTCCATCTTGATTATCTAGGTCTATTGTATATTCTACTTCGTCTGTTTTTATATATGTTCTATATGTTATTCCATCTGATTCATATACTGTTATTGTAATTTTTCTGTTATCTTCACCTTGATATTCTAAACTATCTATAATATCTTGTAGTTTTTTAGTATATCTTTCTTTTATACTTTCTCCTTCTGGCTCATTAAATCCTGCTTCTTGTATTTTTTTGTCTATTTCGTCTATTTTTCCTAATAAAATTTCATCACTTTTTGCTTGATTTAATATTCTTTTATATATTTTGTCTACTTCATTTTTTGTAAGTGTTAAAGTATATGATTTTGCTTTTATGCTTTGTTTATTATTTAAAGTTATTATAGCATTACTACTTGAAGAATAGTGTTTTTTATCTATATCTTGAAAAATAACATTTGCATATGTATTTGTTAATTTTGCTAATTCTTCGCTAGAAAAATTTAATAAACCTGATATATCTACTTCTTTTAAAGTCTCTGAAAAATATGATTCATAATCTGGATTTAAGTTTGATACAAAATATGATATAGTTGCATTTTTTACACTTACGAATTGTTGTACTAAATTTGCAAGTCTAAAACCATATGTATTATCTTTTTTTAGTAAATCTACAGATACAAGTACATTGTCACCATACATTGCAGATATATTTCTATATGATGCGTCTTCACTACTTTTACTTATACCAGATTCTTTTATATTATAAACTTCTTCTTCGTCATTTTGCTGTTCTAAGTATTTTACTGTTGCTTCTGCTTCTTCTTTGTAATCGCTTTTTCTTAATTGATCTATAATGTTTTCTTCATTTGATATATCTACTACATCAAATATATTTTGAACATTTTGAGCAATGTATTTTTGGAATAATGATTCTTTTGATTTTAGGGCATCTGTTGTAAAATATAATGCTGTTCCACCTGTGGCTACTATAACTATTAGTACAACTAAGATAATAATTATTATTCTTATTTTATTATCAACCATCTTATCATTCCTTTCTTAAAATATTTTATTATATATTTATATTTATATTTTTAATTTCTTTGTTTAACAGCTTCATATACTATTATTCCTGTAGAAACAGAAGCATTTAAGGATGTAACTTTTCCCTTCATCGGTATTTTTACAAGAAAATCACAATTTCTTTTAACTAAATCTCCTATTCCTTTTCCTTCGTTTCCAATTACTATTGCAAGTGGACCTGTTAGGTTTTGGTTAAAGTAGTACTCTTTAGCATCTACTGCTGTTCCACAAACCCATACACCTTGTTCTTTTAATTTTGATATTGTATCTGATATATTATTTACTCTTGCAATTTTCATATATTCTAATGCTCCACATGCTACCTTACTTACAGTACTATTTACTTGTGCCGCTCTTCTTTTTGGAATTATTATTCCATGTACTCCAGCTGTTTCAGCTGTTCTTATTATTGCACCTAAATTGTGAGTATCTTCTATTCCATCTAAAATTAATATAAATGGGTCTTCATTTTTTTCTTTTGCTAGATCTAAGATGTCTTGTACATCTGAATATTCATATGGTGGTACTACAGCAATTACTCCTTGATAGTTTTCTGTTTGTGCCATCATGTCCATTTGCTTTTTGTCTTTTTCAACTATTATTACTTTTTTTTCATTTGCAATTGCTATTATTTTATTTATTGATCCTTTTAGTTCTCCTTTAGTTACATATATTTTGTTTATGTCTTTGTCACTTTCTAGTAATTCTAGTACTGCATTTCTTCCTTCTATTTGGTCATCAAATATTTTTTCTAAATCTTCTAATATTTTATTTTCTTTGTCCTCTATTCTTCTCATTTTGTTTCTTCTATCCATTAGACCTCTTCTGTCTACTATTCCTCTATTATTTTCTCTTCTCGCATTTATTCTTTCATCTCTTCTTTGACCTTTTCTTCTATCTTCTTGATTTCTTCTATTAGCCCCCACTATTTTTACCTACTTTCTCTTTTATTTTAACATATCTAGTATAACATATTTTTATTGATTTTTGTAGTATTTTGTTAAATATTTTCGATTTTCCTTAATTTATTTTTTATTTTCTTGAAATTTCTAATTTGTTTTAGTAAAATATTAAGATAGGAGGGGAAAAATGGATAATAAAGATTTAGAAAATAAAAAAACTATAAAAAATGCTTATACAGAAAAAGCAATGAATTGTTTAAAATATTATATGATATTTGGTGCTATTAGTATTCTTTCTTATCTTATTCCATGGATTTTTTTTAGTGCTTTTGATTTTGGTATAGTTTTTGAATTCATTTCATTATTTTTTGTTTACCTTGCATATAATTCTCTTTTAGCGGGAAATATTAATTTAGGTAAAAAGGATATAATTATTGCAATGATTCCAATTGGATGGTTAATAATTTATGATTTTATTTTATTAATTACAAACTTAGGTGAAGTTACTCGGAAATGTTATTTATTACTTTATGAGTTTTTCTTGGCTATATTATTACATCACTCCATATTTAGTTGATGTAGCATTATATGTTTGCATGTTTTTACTATTCAAGTCAAACACTGCCTTAAAAAAAGTTCTATATATTGAAAAATCTGATAATTTTACAGAAGATTTTTATGATAAGCCATAGAAAAAAGCACTTTTTCAAGTGCTTTAAAATTTTACATTTTCTTCTTCATCAAATAATACAATATCGTCTTTTTGTAATCTTTCTCTTTTGCTTTCTATATTTGAAATTCTATATATTAAATAAAAAATTACTAATGCAATTAATATATTAAATATTAAATATATTGCTTGTTTTATTGAAAATCTCATATATGAGCCTTTACATTTTGATACATAATCTTCTTTTGAATTTAATATAGAAACACCTTTTATTGTTACACTTACACTTGCTGTATCTGAATATGTAGAGTTATTTTTTTCGTATTGTTCATAAAACTCTCCAAATTTTTCATCATTATATTTATTGTCCATATATATTTTTATTCCTGTAAATATAATGCTTGCAACCATTGATATTACTGCAACAATTCTTAATGATTTTATTAATTTTTTTCTGTTTTTACATATAAACATAAGAGCTCCTGCTAGCCCTAATGTAATTGGCATTTGTATTAATTGGATTTTTAACATATTATCTTTTATGCTTGAAATTGGGTCATTAAAATTTACATTATATCCATATAAATATATCAATCCTGCTAATAGCAAAACAAACATACTTATTATTATTTCTATAATTAAAAAGTTTTTGTCATAATGAATTACATAGTAATATCCATTCCAATAGTTCCAAAATCCTGGTACTGGATAACCTCCATCGCTCTCGAAAAAACGAGCCAATTTATCATTGCTATTATTACTATCATTACTTTCATTATTTAAATTCAATTTTAGATGTGGCAATTCGCCTCTATTTCTATACATATTTTCCCCCTCCTTTTTTAGTATATCATATCTAAATTTTGCTTGCAATATAATTTTTATATATAACCCGTAGTTATTAACAGTATAATATTTATGTATTTTACTTATAAACTTATTTACCATATAATGTTTTTAGAAAGAAGGGATTATATGTTTAAAAACAAAAATATTGTAATTGGAATTACGGGCGGAATTGCTTGTTATAAAGCTTGTGAAATAATATCTTATTTAGTCAGAGAAGGAGCTAATGTGGATGTTATTATGACAAAAAATGCTACTAATTTTATTACTCCACTAACAATAGAAACTTTGTCAAAAAATAAAGTTACTGTTGATATGTTTGAAAAAAAAGAGCATTTTGAAACTTTTCATATAAGTCTTGCACGAAAAGCAGATCTTGTGTTAGTTGTTCCAGCAACTGCTAATATAATTGGTAAAGTTGCAAATGGAATTGCAGATGATATGCTATCTACAACTATTATGGCTACTACTTCTAAAGTGATTTTTGCTCCTGCAATGAATGATAAAATGTATTTAAATAAGATTGTTCAAGATAATATTTTAAAATTAAATAAATATGGTTATGAATTTATAGAACCCAAAGAAGGCCATTTGGCTTGCGGATATACTGCAATCGGTAAACTATCAGATAAAAAAACAATTATTGATTTTTTAAATAATAAATTAGAAAGTGGTGATTTAAATGAAATATAATGTTGTTATAACAGCTGGCGGAACTAGCGAAAAAATAGATAATGTAAGAAAAATAACCAATAGTGGAACTGGAAAATTAGGTTCTATAATAGCTAAAAATTTAATTTTGACTCATGATGAAGATATAGAAAAAATTTATTATATATGTTCAAATTCTTCTTACAAACCTACTGGAAATAAAATAGAAATTATACAAATAGATGATACTAATTCTCTGGAAAAAGCTGTTCAAAATATATTAAAAACTAAAAAAATAGATTACTTTATTCATTCTATGGCTGTGTCTGATTATACTGTAGATTATATAACAACATCTGAGGATTTAGCTTTGGAAATTGATAGTAGTAATTTAAAAACGTCATACGTAATTAATAATTATAAAAAAGGAATTAAAGATAATAAAATATCTTCTTCTAAAGAAAATTTAATTATAAAATTGAAAAAAACACCTAAAATTATTTCTAACATAAAAAAATTAAGTCCTACTACTTTTTTGGTTGGATTTAAATTATTAGATAAAGTGGAATTTTCTAACTTATTGAACGTAGCTATAAATTTAAAAGATAAAAATGATCTAGATATTGTTGTTGCAAATGATTTAGAAACTATAAGGCATGGCAAACATGAGGCTTTTATTATAAAAAAAGATAATAGTTATGTAAGGGCTTCGGGAAAGGACGAAATTGCTTTAAAATTAATTGATGAATTGTTTAATACTAAGAAAGAGTCGTACTGGTTCTTGTAAAAATTGAAATTTTGTATTTTGTCATGAAGTCTATCCCCTCCTTTTTTGTTGACTTTTTATGTAAAATATGGTAAATTGTACTTGTATCAATAACTTTTGAAATCTACTCATTTAAAATGTGTTAATTTCATACCACTAAGTATTTTCAAGGAGGTAAAAAAAATGAAGATTGGATTTTACGCAGGCAGTTTTGATCCATTTACAAATGGTCACCTACATGTAATTAAAAAATCAGCTAAACTTTTTGATAAAGTTATAGTAGGTATTGGTGTACATCCTACTAAAAAGCGGAGATTTGACAAAGAACTAATGCAAAGAGCAATGGAACAAGTATTTAAGCGTGAAAATCTTACTAATGTTGAAGTTATTTCATATGATAACTTATCTTCTGATGTTGCATTAGAATATGGTGCAATGTTTCTAATTAGAGGTATTAGAAACGGCATGGACTATGAATATGAAGAAAAAATCGCATCAATTAATGAGGAAATTGCCGATTTAGATACTGTATACTTTAGAGCTGGTAAATTAGGAAATATTAGCTCTAGTATGGTTATGGAATTACTTAGAAACAATAAAAATGTTACTAAGTATTTGCCACCTGAAGTTTTAGCTTTAGTAAAAGATTAAAAAAATTCCCAAAAACTATCTCTTAATTTAGAAATAGTTTTTGGGAATTTTTGTAACATGGTAGTTTTTTTATCTACCTAATTAGCATTCAATTCTGCCAATTCTTTTCTTAAATTTGTACAGATCCCAGCGGTCACCACAGGATACAGAGCTATTTCCGCCCCATTTCACACGTACATTATTTCTTTTTGCAATTCCATATACAATACGGAATTGTCTTTGATTTTCTGCTTCAAGAGCTTTTTTTGATTCCTGAATCTTTTTAATTTCTTCTGGATCAAATGGATTTTCTGAATGATATACGTTTTTATTCGGATTCAGCCAGAAATCCTTTATCTTTTCGCAGGCCTTTGAAAACCGCTCTGCTTCTTTTCCAAAAATCATGTCTGGATCAATGCAGACACAGTCTCCATTTTTTAAGAATAAGCAAATTGAGATCATTATGTTTTTTCCTCCTATGTATGTGCAATTGCACAATTATATTTAGTTGCTTTTTACCTTTACTAGTATAGCAAATTAACATAAAATTGTCAATCTTAATATGCTATTTTCACTTAAAAAATCCCTAAATAATGCCTTTTTGCATTTTTAGGGATTTCTCTTATTTTACATCATTATATGATTTATATTTTATAAAATAAATAATTGCTATAATTATTAAAGTAATTATTAATATTATTGTTGAAACTTTTCTAAATTTTCCTAGTTTTGGAATTATATTTCCTTTATATGAATTTTGACTTTCAACATTATTTTCTTTTGCTCTTAATTTTTTAGTACTTTGTGCTACATTTGATGAATTTGAATTGTTTGTTTTTTGATTTTTGTTTGTATAATTTGATGAATTATTTGTTTCTTCTTTTTGACTATCATTTTTAGTACTATCTTCTTTTTTAGTATCTTCATTTTGATTTGAATTATCTTTTTTGTCATCACCTTTGTTTGTATTATTACTGTTGTTATTGTTATTATTATCTGATGTATCGTCATCATCCTCATCTTCTTTTTCTTCAGTTCCATCTATTTCATCATCTACACCATCATAATCATCATTATCATCATCTATATTATATTCAATAGTTAAGTCTTTCTCTTCATCTTCTTGATATTCTTCTTCATGGTCTTTTCCGTCATCATCTAAACTACTATCTACTATTTGGTCTACCTCAACTACTACATTTACTTCTTGCCCATTTTCTAGTTCTATAATTAGGTCTTCTGCTGTATTGTCATAATATGTTTTTGCCATTGTCTTTTTGTCTTTTGATAATGTCCATCCTTCTTTTTCTTTCATTTCTTTTGTAGATTTTATTATTACAACAACATATTCTTCGCCTTTTTCATTTTTTTGTTTTTTGTAAGATACTTCACATTCTGTATTAACCTTTTGGATATTTTGTATACTAATTTTTACTTCTACACTATTTCCTGCTAAATCTGTTACTGTTATTGTATCTTCTACATTTTTGCTGTAATCTTTAGATAATATTTTTTTATCTTCTGAAAGAGTCCATCCATATAATTCTTGTAATTCTTCATTTGCTACTAATTGAACTTTTACTTTTCCTGTTGTAGTTTCTGTTGTGCTATATTTTACTTCTACTTTTGGAGGTGTTTTATCAATTTGATTTATAATTATTTCTACACTTCCTTTATTTCCTTTTTCTGTTTCAACATTAACTATTTCACTAGTATTTTCAGAATATGTTTTTGTTAAACTTTTTTTATCTTCAGATAAAGTCCAACTATCTATTTGTTTTAGTTCTTCTGTTGATTCAATTTTTGCTATAACATCTTGATTTGTTGGTCTAGAACTACTATATGAAACATTAAATAATGCTTGATTATTTTCTATGTTTGCAATTTCTATTGTAACTTCTTTTGTATTTCCTGCTAAGTCGCTTATTGTAACATTTTCTTTTGTATTTTCTAAATAATTTTTACTTAATGTTTTATTGTCTTGCGATAAATTCCATCCTAATATAGGCTTTAACTGTTCATTTGCTATTATTTGGACATTTACCATATTATTTGTTTTTTCTACTGTGCTATATTTAACTTCTGCTTCTGGTGCAACTTTGTCTATATTTTTTATGTTTATTGTTAATTCTCTTGTGTATCCATTTATTGTTTCTACTTTTACCTTTTCAGACGTATTTTCATCATATTTTTTTGTTAATTTCTTTTTATCTTCTGATTGATCCCATCCATCTACTGGTTTTAATTCTTTAGTTGCTGTAATTGTAACTGTTACACTTTCGTTTGTTGGCTGGATTTTATCATAGCTTATTTTGAATGTAGATAATTCTTTATCTATGTTTGTTATTTCTATTTTCTTATCTACTGTGTTTCCTGCTAAATCTGATACAGTAACAGTTTCGCTAGCATTTTTTTGATATATTTTGGTTAATGTTTTTTTATCTTGAGATAAAGTCCATCCTGTTATTGGTTTTAATTGTTCATTTCCTGTTAATGTAACTGTAACATTTTTGTTTGTTAGATTTTTTTCACTATATTTTGTGGTAACTACTGGTGCTACTTTGTCTATATTTTCAACTTTTAATTCAAATTTTACATATTCTCCTCTTTCGTTTTTTACTGTTAGAGTTTCTGTTTTATTCGAGGCATAAATTTTAGTTAAAGAAAGCTTATCTGATGCTAATGTCCAACCATTTAATGGTTTTAGTGGTCTATTTGATTTTAGTGTTATTTTTACATTTTTGTTTGTTGGTTGTTTAGTACTTCTAGAAATTGTTATTTTAAATCTTTCATATTTGGTTGTTGAAAGAGTTGGAAACTTAGGAATAAAAGTTTGATCTTTATAAAGTACTCTTCCAGGCTTATGATCATCTTTAAATTTAGCATCAGTTTTAACTTGAGTTTCACTACCTATTAAAAAATAATTATAAACCGTCCCTTTCCCATACTTTTTCAAATCATCCCATGTCGGGTCAACTCCATACCATTTTTTCTCTAATGGGTGATATACATAACACCATTGGTGTGGTCCACTATGGTCTTTTTGATAAGCCATACCTGATACCGTAATACATACAATTCCTTTTTTATCACATAGTGCTTTAAATAATTTTGCATATCCTTCACAAACGCATTTTTTATTAATCGCTGCCCCATATGCTGTCTGATCAATATTTGTGTCTTCTACTTTGGTGTAAGTTATAGTACTACATACATAGTCATGAATTTTCTTTACTGTTTCATATACACTACTTCCAGATATAGAATTAGATATTGATGTTATTTTATTTTTAAAATTGGTATTTTTATTCCTTTCATTTATATTAGAATATAATGTAATACTTTTTATTGTGACATTTTTCCCATTTACAACATATTTATACGATAAACTCGGACCATACCACCAATATATCATAGGATTATCAGAAATAAACATAACCAATCCATCTCGTACATATGGTAATGCTTTTGTTTTATACACGTTCTTAATATTATCATTAGTTACACTTTTCACACTGGCAGTAGGTGGGCTTGAAAAATTTATTGTAATTTGAGATTTAGTTCCATTAGGATCTGCTAGTAAAGCATTATATACCTCTCTTCCAATTTTAGATGTTAACTGATTATAATAATATTTTTTTATACTTTGAACCGTCGGATCTGCACCTAAATCATCTATACCCGTCTGTATACTATTGCTAGTTACCATGGATTTTAAACTTGTATCTAATATACCATAATATTCTGTAAATTCTTCTTCGTCATCTGCATTTACTTTAGTTGAAATGCCTAAAATCATAAAAAATATAATAAAAATAAATAATAATTTTCTTTTGTTCATTTTTTCTCCCCTTTGCTAATCTTATTATACCAATTCTATTTTTTTTTGCAATATTTTTGAATAAAATTCTTCTTTATGGAAATACTTTCTAAAAAGGAGATTCTTATGAATATAAAAAAACTTTTCGAATATACCCCTAAAAAAGATTATGACTTTACATTAACACCTGCATCTAATTCAAAACCTAAAAGTATAAATGAAGATAAAAATATCGGAAATAGTCTTATTTTAAATTTAAAATATATTCAAAATGTATATAATACCTCCATAAACAGTGATATTATGCTAAGGGAGTTTTCTTTAAATGCGAAAAATAAAGTTTATAAAGCTCTTTTACTTTATATTGATGGAATGGTTGATTCAGATTTAATAAATAGGTTTGTTTTAGATCCATTAATGCTTAGAAATGAAAATAATACTTTTTGTGGCTCAGTAAAACAAGAAGAAAGTTCTCAGCTTTTAAAAGATAGTGTTTCTGTAAAAAAAATTAAAAATTTTAATCTTGAAAATTATATATATTCAAATTTAATGCCTCAAAATAGTTTAAATAAAATAACAAAATTTAGTGATGCATTTGATGGCATAAATTCAGGGAATTGTGTGCTTTTTGTAGACACCATAGAAGTTGCATTTGATATTGATGTAAAAGGTTTTAAGCAAAGAAATATAAATTCTCCAAATAATGAAGTTATTATAAAAGGTTCGCAAGAGGCTTTTGTTGAAAATTTAAGGACAAATACTTCTCTTTTAAGAAGAATTATAAATAACGAAAATCTTATAATCGAAAACTTAACTGTAGGAAAAATTTCTAAAACAAAAATTGCAGTTTGTTATATGAATAATATTGCAAATCCTAAATTAGTTAAAGAAGTAAAATACAGATTAAATAATATAGAATTAGATAGTATTTTTTCTTCTGGGCAGTTAGAACAATTAATTGAAGATAGTGATTACAGTGGAATTCCTAGCCTTATTTCTACTGAAAGGCCTGATAAATGTGCAAATTTTTTAATGCAAGGTAGGGTTGTTATGCTTTTAAATGGTACTCCATATGCAACTATTGCTCCTTGTGTTTTAATAGATTTTTTATCTTCTCCAGAAGATTCTAATTTGAAAGTTTCTTTTGCTAATTTTTTAAAAATATTACGATTTTTAGCATATTTTATAACATTACTTGCTCCAGCTTTTTTTATTGCAATTACTAGCTTTCAGCAAGAATTAATACCAACTGAACTTCTTTTTTCGATTCTTGCAAGTAGAAAAAGTGTGCCATTTCCTATAATTTTCGAGTTACTTCTTATGGAGATCTCTTTTGAACTTATTAGAGAATCTAGTTTAAGAGTTCCAGGACCTGTTGGACAGACTCTTGGAATTGTTGGTGCTTTAATCTTAGGCGATGCTGCGGTTTCAGCTCATATTGTAAGCCCTATTTTAATTATAGTTGTTGCAATAACTGGTTTAAGTTCTTTTGTAATACCTGATTTTTCCTTTTCCTTTCATTTAAGGATTTACAGATTTATTTTTATTTTTTTAGGTTATATTGCAGGATTTTTAGGAATTGGTTTAGGTTTATTTATATATATATCTATGCTTTGTAGTATTAAATCTTTTGGTGTTAGCTTTACCGCACCATTTACACCTTATTTAAGTATAGGTGAAAACAGTTATTTTGAAAAACCAACATGGAAAAAAGAAAAAAGAGCAAGCTATATTTTGCCTAAAAAGACTTATTCTGAACCAAAAATTAGTAAAAAGTGGAAATATAATTAATATATTATAGGAGGTTTTATGGAAAAATCTAAACTTGAAAATATTGAAGCAATTGCATTTTTAACTCTTATTTCTATAACTGGAATGATTTTTTTTTCAAGTCAGGCTTTAATTATAACTTGCTCTTCTGCTAGTTTAATAACTGCTCTTGTTATCAGTGTTTGTGCAATTTTATTTTGTTTAATTATAGGAATTCTAAATAAAAACTTTCCTGGTAAACGGCATACTTGATGTATCTGACTTTTTAGGTGGTAGAATTTTAAAATTTATTATTGGAATATTGTTTATTGCCTATTTTACTTTTAGAGCATCTTTATTTTTAAAAAAGATTTGTGATTGCCTGCAAATTATTTATTACCCTATGACTAATGTAATTTTTATTGCTTTACTTTTTTGTGTTGCTGTTGGTATTGCTATTTACTTTGGAAATAATAGTGTTTTTAAATATTCGGTACTTATACTTCCATTTTTATTTGCTAGTGTTTTACTTATTTTTATTGGAAACGGAAAAAACTTTAATTTTGAAAACATTTTTCCTATATTAGGAAATGGATTTTATGAAACTTTTTTTAGTGGACTAAGTAATATATATGCTTTTTATGGATTGGCTTATTTGTTATTTATACCAAATAATTTAAAACATCCTGAGAAATTTACAAAAATTGCTATAATTTCTGTTTTGCTTTCTTCTGTATTTTTACTTTTTAGCTGTGCTAATATGTTACTTTTGTTTGGAGAAAAATTTTGTAATTCGGAATTTTTTCCATTATATATTTCTGTAAGATCTATAGAATTTGGCTCTTTTTTTCAAAGACTTGACTCTATGTTTTTACTTTTATGTATTTTAGGTTTTATTCCCATACTTACTATTAATACTTATATAGTTATAACTATATTTAAGGATATTGCTAATTTATCAAGTTATAAACCTTTAGTTTTTCCATATCTTTTTAGTATTTTTGGGATAACTATGTGCTATAAATTACATTCGAGTATTTTGTTTTTAGAAACTACACTTTCTAAAATTTTGCTTTTAATTTTTGGAATACTTATTCCGTTTTTGATTTTATTTTTGGCAAATATTAAAAAAAGGATTTTAGGAGGCTCAAAATGAAAAAAATGATTTTAATTATATTTGCAATTTGCACTTGTTTAATATTTTTTTACGCATTTTCTGCATCTTACAATTCAAATAATATAGATCATTTAGATTATGTTATTGCAATTGGGGTTGATACATCAGATGATGAAAAAAATTTGCAGGTTTCTTTTGAATTTACAGATTTAGGTGCTTTTTCTGAGTCAAGTTCTTCTGATAGCAGCGAACCTACTATTAATACTGTTATTGCGGCTTCTATTCCTGATGCTATTAATTTAATGAATGCTTATGCAGGTAAACAAATAAATTTATCTCATTGCAGAGTTATTGCATTTTCTGAAGATATTGCTAAAATTGGTATTTTAGAAGAAGTAACTTATTTTATGAATAATACTCAAATAAGACCAACTACAAATGTTATTATTGCATCTAAAACTGCTAAAGATTATATAGAAAGTTCTACTTCTTCGTTAGAAGATGTTTTGACAAAATATTATGAGGTTTTCCCTACTTCTGCTGAATATACGGGTTATACATCTAATATTATGCTTAATAAATTTTATCATAGTTTAACAAATGATGCTTGTGGGGCAGTTGCAATTTTAGGTGTTAAAAGTGAGTCTAATGAAGAAAATTCTTTTCAGTCTGGTGATTCTAGTTCAAGCTCTAATACACAAAATTCCACAAAAGATATTTTAGAAAATATTACAAATTCTATTTCTTCTTTAGAGCAAGAAAGTTCTGGTAATTCTTCTACTTCTAGTTTAACAGATAATGCCTTAGATAGTATTTCTCAAGGAGAATCTATTGTAGATGGTGATAGAGGAACAGAAAATATTGGACTTGCCGTTTTTAAT
Organism: uncultured Clostridia bacterium; assembly: GCA_934141475.1. GTDB lineage: Bacteria > Bacillota > Clostridia > TANB77 > CAG-508 > CAG-269. The sequence goes on along the minus strand of CAKPCG010000003.1, from coordinate 78,377 downwards.
CAAGATAAATATATTGGTACATTATCTGCAATTGATACTCTTTGCTATACATTAATTGAAGAAGAAGTTGATAGCTTTTCGGTTTTATTACCTAATCCCTTTGATGAAACAAAAAAAATTGATGTTTCTGTAAGTAGCTTAAAACCTGCTTATACAAAAATTGATATTTCAAATGATACTCCAATTATAACATTAAAATTAAATCTCACAGCTAAAGCACTAACTGGTCAAACTAATTTAAATTATTCTGATAAAAATACTTTAAATGCTGTAAATGAGAGTTTAAAAACGTATTTAACAGCTAAATTAAAAGATTATTTATATAAAACTTCGAGAGAATATAAATGTGATTTAAATGGTTTCTTTAGAGTAATTAAACATAAATTTTTAACTGTTACAGATTATGAAAATTATAATTGGAAAGAAAAATATCAAAATGCAGAATTTAATATAGAAATAGATTCTAATGTTATTTCTAGCTTTTTAGTACAAGATGCGTAAAATTTGGAGGTAAAATTTAAATGAATACTTTTTTTATAAGAATTTTTTTTAGTATTTTTAGTTTGTACATTTTTTTGTATATTTTATCATTTGCTTTTTTTGAAATACAAAAAAATAAAAATTTCTTTGGCTCTATTTTTACGATTTTAATAACACTTGGAAGTATTATTTTTAGTAATATTATTTTTTGGCTGAATTAGAATAAAAATTAAAATTAACCTATTTAATTTATTTTTAATAATTAATAAACTAAATAGGTTTTTTATCTTTTTAAGCCTCAAACGTTATTTTTGTGCATATTTGTTTATTGTTTATAACAACAAACAGATAATATTCTGTTTCTTCTTCTGCATTTTCATTTATTACTGTTATTTGATTATTTATACTATTTTTTTCTAAATATGTCCATGATGGTACAGTGTTTATATCTTCAGATAATCCCCATCCATATTTTATTGTTTTTATGTCTAGATTGTCTGTGTTTAAATTAAATTTAACAGTGATTTTGTTATTTGTTTTTTCTTTTTCTAAGATATTTATTTCTGCATTTTCTAAGTTTGCAAGTTTATAATAGCTTTCTTTTAAGTTTTCTTCATCTAATGTATTTAGTTCGTAATTTGCTTTTACTTGCCTATATTCTCTATCTACTGCCACTCTTTTAGTTTGCATGTACATTTGAACACATGTAACAGATGCAATATAAAACATACATGAAACTAGTACAAATAATGTAATTGAACCTTTTTCACTTCTTAAATTTACCATCTTTTTTCTCCTTTAGTCTTTTGAATGCTATTTTATTTTACTATATTTATAAAAAAATAGCAAGTTTAATACTTGCCATTTTATTTATATTTTTATTCTTTTTTTACTTACTACTTGTGCTGGTGGTATTAATGGACAATATGTATTATCATCATTTAAAACTTGAACTTCTACTGTCCTTGTTAGTATGTCTGTATAGCTATATGTCGCATTTCTTGCTCCTTCATCATATTTAACAGTAAATATATTTGAGTATACTTTTTCAATTGTTGCTTCCTTTTCAAAAGATTTGTTTCTTCCTAATGAACCTTTTACTATTATCTTTTGTCCTATTTTGTCAAATATGTTTGACTTTAAATTTGTAATATCTGTAGAGCAAATCATTTATATCACCTTCTAATATATTTATTACTTGAATTATAGCATCATGGGGGGATTTTGTCAAAAAGTAATTCTTTATGTCTAATTAGCAATCCCCGTCTTTTCAAAGCTTTTAGCGTTTTTAGTCTTTTTTATTACATTTTTATTACAGATATATTACAATCTATTTTTTTCTTTTCCCGCCATGCTCCTGTTCCCCCTACACCTCTTCTTCCATCTCTAAGCTCATTTTCTAAATCTTCTATTCTAATATATTTATCTTTACTTGTTACAGCTACTCTTTTTGCTACTATTAATGGATCTAATATATCTATTAAAATTCTAGCAGGTGATGATGCAAAATTTGCACCTGCCTGCATTAGAGCCTCAAAGTAACTTTGACAGGCTCCAGCAAATATTACTATATCTGAATTTGTATCTTTTTCATATCTTTTTGCTTCTTTTACTGTTGCTATAAAATATTTTGAATTTCTATAATTATATATATCATAATAACCATAATCTTTTTTAAACATTCCATCATGACCTGTAATTACAAGTATGTCTGGCTTATACATTTTTAGCAAATTATATACCATTTTGGGTTGTTTATTTTCTGGTATATTTTTTACTATTGCAGATATTCCCATTTTTTGATAATATTTAAATGATTTTTCGCTGTAACGTTTGTCTCCATCTAGGTGTAAAATTCTTCCTGTTACTAAATTTTTTTCTATTCTATTTTCTTGTTTTTGTATTTCATAATCTTTTAAGCTTTCTTTATATAATATTTCATTTTTATCTATTAATTGTAAATCTGAAATATCGCTATTTGCAATTATTCTTTCAAAAAATCCTTCTAAAATTATATTTTTCTTGTCTTTTGTATTTTTTACAACAAATATTATATCTTTGCCATAAGATATTCTACCAACTAAGTCACCTTTTTTTATTTTATCCATAAAAGTATCACCTCACATAGGCTACTATTAACATTATATGACGTTTTTCTACTTTGGTTAATTATTAATTGCTTGATTTTTTTTAAATTAAGTGCTATATTAATTTTGTTAAATTTGATATAGGAGAAAATTTTTATGCAAAATATAGAAAAACAGTTAACTACAGAGGAAAACATCAATTTAAATTTTTTTAAATGGCTATTTGAAAAAAATGACATTGTACTCTATTCTGAAGAAGACAAAAAGCCCAAAAAAGATTTTAAATTTGATTGCTTAACAATTTACTACACACAAGAATTAAAAAGTTTTTTTGAAACAGAACCTATGCAAAGATTAAAAAGGATTTTACAACTTGGAAATTTTATAGATAATGACTCAAATGTACTACATACAAGATATGAACATTCTATAGGAGTATATAATTTAAAAAGATCTATTATTTTAAAACAATTCTTATGCAATCCTAATTTTAGACATTATATAGAACAAAATAAGCTAAAAAAATATTTAATTGCAGAACTTATAAAATCTGCAGGACATGATATTGGACATCTTCCACTTTCTCATGATTTAGAACTTTCTGTTATTGAAAAACCTGGATTTCATGAAAAAATTGGAAAAAGACTTTTATTAGAAAATAGTTCTATTTTAAATTGCTTAAACAATATTTCTGTAGATATGCCGGATATTTTAAAATCTGTTTTGGAAAATGATTATTTTGGCTTTAAGCTTTTAGATGAAGGAAATTTCGATATTGATAGATTTGACTATATGTATAGAGATTTAGCATATAGGGGGCAAGCTCAAAGTATACAAACTTTCCCTGCATTTAAACTTGTTCCTGTTGATTTTGAAAATATATATAAAGGGTCAAAACCAAAAAAAAATAAAAATGGTTCAATTTTGGTTAGTAATAATTTAGGTAGAAATTCATTTATACCTGTTTTTAGTATTGATTTATTACCACAAATTGAAGAATTTTTAAAGCTTAGATTAAAATGTTATAGTGAATCATATTTTCATCCAATTACTCAAATTCGTGATAAATCTGTATGTATTGTTATAAATAAGGCAATTGATACTAATGAACCTAATGGAAAGGCTCTTCAAGATTTTTTAGTAAAACTAAAATCTTATAATGATGAAACAGATGTTAATTTAGATGAATGGCTAAGTTGGAATGACTTAAACTTTTTTGATCAATTATTAGATATTGCAGAATTTTCAGAAAATGCTTCTTTAAGAAAAGCTACATCTTTTGCAATTCCTGGTTTGGACGGGCTTTTTGATATGTCTGCAAAAATGCTTAGTTTAAAAGAAAATAATAAAAAATTATCTAAATTTGATAAAAAGTTTTTACAAAGATTACATAGATATTTAACAACTAAAGGAGAATTAATTGATAATTTAAAAGATTTTGATTATTGGGATAAATGTATAAAATTTACTACTAATTATGATAATATAAAAAAATTATCTAGTTCTTCTATTCCGATTGAATATTATTCTCATAAAATTGTTGGATATAATCTAAAAGAGCCTATTTATTTTGAAACACATGATGGTCAAATATTTTCATATGATTCTCTTCCTAATAGACCTAATGCTGTTTCTAGTAAAACTGTATCTTCTGGTGTTGCTTTTTGTATTTTGCCATTTTTAGATGAATCTGATTTAAAAAATCCTGATTTTAAATTATTAGATGGTAAAAATAATTATACATTTGGTACACCTTATTTAAATAGACCTTCTCCTGCTCCAATTTATATAAATAAATCTTATAGTGAGCAAGAAGAGAAATAAAAAATATTAGATATTGTTAAAACCTAAGTTCAACGATATCTAATATTTTTCTTATTATTTTTTGTTATTTCTATTTTTTATTGTTTTAAATTTCTTCTTGTTTTAATTTCTCATAACACTTTCTACAAACTGGTATATATTCGCTATCTCCAATTACTATGTCATTATCTTTTTTTCCTTTAAAATATGAAAATACTGCATTGTCATTTTTGCAAATTTCGCAAATTGATGTCATCATTTTTATATTATCTGCAATACACATTAAGTCCCCCATTTTTCCGAATGGTTTTTTATCTGATGTTAAATTTAATCCAGCTATGTAAAATTTTTTTCCGCTATCTGCCATTTTTTCTATTGTTTTTACATTTCCTTGTAAAAATTGAAATTCATCTATAAAAAATACATCTGCATTGTAGTTTTCTAGTTCTGAAATATCTTCTATATTATTTGCAAGTAGTTTTTTTCCGTCTCTTGACGCAATATAGCTTTCTCCTTCTCTATAATCTAATTTTGGTTTAAATATCATTACATTTTTTCCGTGCTATTAATTGCCTATTATATTCATTTAATATTTGCAAACTTTTTCCACATTTCATTGGTCCTGAAAATACATTTATATCTCCCATTTTTTGTTCCCCTTATTTTATGTTTTTTGGTAATTTTATCACACTTTTTAAAAAAATTGTATACTTTTTTAAATTATATTGTTATTTTTTGAAATTATTTTATTTTTAATTATATTGTTTTTGCCTAAATTTAACTATAAAAATAATAGTTATTCTTCGTTCTAATAATGCTTAATTTGGAATATATTTTACAAAAAGTATTTCGAGACGGGGGCTTTAAATGAAAAAAATATCAATAGAAGATCGTGCCACTTTACTTGCACATTATATAATTGAAACAAAAGATACTGTAAGAAGTACTGCGAAAAAATTTGGAATTTCTAAAAGCACCGTACATAAAGATGTTTCTGACAGATTACTAAAAATAAACCCTATTTTGGCAAAAGAAGTACGAGAAATTTTAAATGAAAATAAAGCTGAAAGACATTTAAGAGGTGGAATGGCTACTAAAATGAAGTATTTAAAAGAAAAAAATAATAATTAAAGAGGACCTGCAATATTTTGATACGAACCCAAAAAATAAGACAAAAATGTCCAGTTTTTTGGGTTCAAAACATTTTTTACAAATCCTCTTTATTTGCTTAATTTATAGCATATATTTTCTATGCTATAGCTGAAGATGCGTGATATACTTCGCCACTATCTTCCACCATTTTTTGGGCAATTCTAAGTACCTTGTGATCATCATCAAGCATTATAAGATAGCATCCTGGCTCTTTATGCTTAACGATGTTTTCCGGTTTTGCAATGTCTCTGGTTTCGTCTGTGTAGCCTTTTCCTCTTGTTAGAATAAGATAGTTACTCTCTTTGATAAATGGTACATATTTTTTAAGCCATACTTCCTTTTTATCTGTTATTTCGTCGTTTTTTGAAAGTGACAAAATATACATCTCTAAGTTTGGTATTTTTGAAATTTCACCAAGTACTTCGATAACTGGCATTAGCGGCTTTGTTGAGCCATATAATTCAGTCATCTTTTTTTCAGCTTCATTTGTTTTTAATACCGGATATTCAGCTATTGTACCATCCATATCCACAAACAGCTTTACTTTTTCATGTTCCCTACACTTTTCTTTGATTACTTCGATAAAAGACATTTTTTATCCTCCTTAGGTGTGCATGTTTATTTGTAACAATAAGTATATTATCATGTTTTTGTGTATTATGTCAACACTTTTTTTTGTCTAATTTAAGTGATTTAATTTACTTTTCAATTTTTATTTATTTTGTTTCACATAAATTCTAATATCACATACTTCTAATTTAACCATTTAATTTATATTTTTCTTAATTTTTTTACACTTTTTTCTAAATTTTCTACCAAATAATCTACTTCTTCTTTTGTATTAAATTCTCCAAATGTTACTCTTAAAGCTCCCTTTATTTGGTCGTCTGTTAAACCTATTGCCTTTAGTACGTGTGATGGTTTTGGGTCTTTTGAGCTACATGCTGAGCCACTTGATGCACAAATTCCTGAATTATCTAATTCTAAAAGTAAGTCATTTCCATTTACTCCTTCAAAAGATATATTTGCATTTCCTGGGAGTCTTGCATTTATTGCTCCATTTATTTTGGTATTTGGTATTTTTTTTGTTACTTCTTCTATATAATAGTTTCTAAGTTCTTTCATCTTTTTTATGTGATTTTCAATATCTTTATCTGCAAGTTCTGCTGCTTTTCCAAGTCCTACTATTCCTGCTGTATTTTCTGTTCCTGCTCTTTTGTCTTTTTCTTGATGGCCACCATTCATTATTTTTTCAAATTTTATGTTTTCTTTTACATATAATGCTCCTACACCTTTTGGTCCATGGAATTTATGTGCTGATAAAGATAACATATCTATTCCCATTTCATGAACATTTATTTTTACATTTCCGAACTGCTTGAACACTATCTGTATGGAATATTATGTTGTTTTCTTTTGCAATTTTAGCTATATCCTCTATTGGCTGTATTGTGCCAATCTCGTTATTTGCAAACATTATACTTATTAAGATTGTTTCTTTTGTTATACTTTTTCTTAATTCATCTAAATTTACAAATCCTTGTTTATCTACATTTAGGTATGTTATTTTATATCCTTGTTTTTCTAAGAATTTACAAGTTTCTAAGATTGCGGGATGCTCTATTTTTGAGGTTATTATATGTTTTCCTTTTTTTTCATTTGCATAGGCTATTCCTTTTAAAGCCGTGTTATCTGCTTCTGAGCCACATCCCATAAAGTAAATTTCGCTTTTATTTGCTCCTATTAAATCTGCAACTTTTTTTCTTGCCTCTTCTACCCCTTTTTTAGCCTCTCTTGCAATTCCATAAACAGATGATGGATTTCCATAGTTTTGGGCAAAATATGGTATCATTTCTTCTATTACTTCTTGCTTTACCTTTGTTGTTGCACCATTATCAAAATAATATGTATTCATAAATTCTATTCCTTTCTAATTTCTGGTTTAATTTATGATATTATATTATTTAAAACTAGGTTGTGTTACATATTTTTTATTTCGTTTATTTTCTCACATGTTGTTTTATATCCATATTCATAGCATTTTTTTATCTCATTGCTATCTAAGAAGCCTATTTTGTCATCTGTTGGAATTGTTAATATATAGTCACTTTTCTTTATATCGTCTTCTATTATTTTGTTTCCCATAATGTCTATTGTTCTTAATATTATATCCATTACGTTACTTTTGCTTTCTATTTCTATCGGCTTAAAATTTACTGTAATTACTTTGTCTGCTCCTTGGAGTTTTACTTCGTTTACGGGAATGTTGTCTATTGTACCTCCATCTAAAAATATATGATCTTTATATTCATATGGGCAAAAAAAAGCAGGAAAACTACTGCTTGCCCTTACTGCTGAGCCAATTGGAATATCTGTAATATATTTATATTTATTTTGCTCTTTTGGTATAAAGTTTGTGAATATATATTCTTTGGCATCTTTTAAATCGATTGTTGGTATAACTATTGGCATTTTTATATCTGATATTTTATGAATATTTTTTTTTGTAGCAAATTCATTATATATTTTTTCCATTTCTTTTCCATCATTTATTCCTGATATGTTAAATTTTTTATTTACTATATAATTTCCTACCCCATTTATTAATGATGCTTTACCCATGCTTGTAATATTTTTTCCATATCTTTTGAATAGTTCTAATATATGTATTGGCGAATATCCCATTGCATAAAGTACTGCAACTAAACTTCCTGAGCTTGTTCCACCAATAATATCTATTTTTATATTATTTTCTTCAAGTGCTTGTAAAACTCCAATATGCACAGCCCCTCTAATTCCACCACCGGAAAGTGCTAAACCTAGTTTCATTTTTACCAACAGTCCTTTCTTTTAAGTCACAAAATTTGATTAAAAATATTGTGTTTTATAATTATTTTTCAAATCTCGTACTCCTTTTTATAAAAAGAAAGTGATAATTTTTTGTTTAATTATCACTTTCTTTTATTATTTTCTATTTTTTAATATAATATACATTTTCTATTGTTATTTGTTCTTTTTTATATTCTCCAATTTCTTCTGGATAATTTTGTTTTTTTAATGATGATGTATCTTGAATTTTATTTCCATCATTATCTAAATATATTTTTTCTTCATCATTAGATATTTCTATATAGTCATCTTCTATTTTTACTGTTGGTTTTGTAATTTTTATAATTTCTCTCATATCTGATGAGTAAAATTCTGATATTTCTGAATTTTCTTCTGAAACTTGTATTATATTTTTTCCTTTTATTTTTTGGCATGAACTATATTTCATATCTAATACATTTTTACCATTACTATTTATTACACCTAATTTTCCATTTTCGTTTGTTGCTATAAAGTAGTTTTTGTATAAGTATTCTATATATCTGTAGTTTTCATCTACTAGTTTTTCGCCATTTTTGTTTATTATTCCATAATATGTTATATTGTTATTTAATATTGTTGATATTCTATATTCTGGATTTTCTGTTTCATATATTGTTTTGTTGTAATTTATATCTACTACATTTCCTTTACTATCATATACTTTGTTTTCTGTTTCTTTTTGGGCATATAAGTATATTCCTTTTGATGTAATTTCGTCATATTGGGTATCTATTAAAGTTTTTCCTTCTATTGATGCTACACCATATTTTTTATTTTTTTGTAATATTAGTACATCTGTATCACAGTATGTAATATCTTGATATTCGTTTGTGATTATGTTTTTGCTGTTTTTATATAGTCCTACTTTTCCATTTTCTGATGTGATTAAATATATATTTTTTTCGTCTTCTTTTGATATTCTTTCTATTTTGTTGTATTTTGTGTCTAATACTTTTTTTCCATTAAATGATATATATCCATTTTTAAATCCATCATCTGTTTTATTTGAAACTATAAATCCTGATTTTTTGTATTCATCTTTTTTTGTGTAATATTCGTCTGATGTTATTTTATCATATTCTGTATTTACTAAAATGTTTCCTTTTAAGTCTATTACTCCATATTTATTGTTTTTAGTTACTAAAAATTTTCCTTCTGTCGGTTGTAAGTTTTCAATTGATTCATATATATTTTTTGTTATTTCTTTTCCTGTAAAATCTATTAGACCATATAAACCGTCTTTTTTGTATGTAAGTACACTTTTTTCGTATGTTAATGTACTTGCCTCGTCTTTTAGTTTTATTGGTGAAATTTCTTCATATTCAGTAAATAGTTTTTCTGATTTTGAATTTAAAACTTCTGGTTTTTGATTTGTATAGCATATAAATATGTCTTTTTCTGGATTTGGAATTATTATATTTTCGTATTTTATGCCTATTAAAGTTTTTCCATCTTTTTCTATTACACCATATTTATCGTCTTGTTTTGAAATGTAGTAATTGTATTCATTTACTTTTTCTATTTCATAATTGTATTTATTTTGGTTTAAATTTGTAAATGCAATTGCTGAAATTAAAATAATAATTATTGGTATTATTGGTATTATTATCTTTTTCATTTATATTTTTTCCTTCCTTGAAGGTATAAATTAGAATGAATATTTTTTATTATTCAGTCTTAGTTCCCTCTACATTTTTATATTTTACTAAAAAAAAAAGAAAATAGCAATGTTTTTTGCTATTTTCTTTTATACTGCTTAGAAATTAGTTTGTTATTTTATTATAACTTTTTTTACAAATACTATTCCTCCTGCAATTACTACTAGTATTGCACCTGCTATTAGATATACAGATGTGCTTCTATTTTCTCCTGTAGGTGTACTTATTGTCATGAATGATGAATCATTATCTGCTTGACTTGTTGTTCCTTCTTCTCCTGCTTTATCTCCTACAAAGTAGTTTCCTGAAGTTAAATCATATTGTGGGCTGAATGTTGTGTTTTTAATTCCTATAATTTCTGTATAGCTTTGCCATCCTAAGTCATCCATGCTGTTTGATAGTAATTTATTTACTGTTATACCATAATCTACTGATGATTTTCCTGAATTTGCTTTTTCTGGTACTAATTTTTCTTCTGTATTATTTTTTGTTTCTAGTAGTTTTTGTTTATATCCCTTGTTTTTATCAAGTGCATCAGGTGTGTAGTAATCTTCTTTTTTAGTATTGTTATAATTTTCTTCTTTTTTAGTTACATCTTCTAAGTTCGGAGTTTGATCTACATAATTACACTCGCTATATGATTCATAGTCTATTAATTTTGTTACTTCTGTTGTAACAAAATCTGCTCCTGTTTTGTCTCCGTATTTATAGTAATTTTTGCTGTTGTAGTCAATTTCTGATTGATTTTTTACTGTTAATCTGTAGTCTACTGTTACTGTTGAACCATATAGGTTAGATGTTTCTGTTTCTATTTTTGCTGCATTATCTCCTAATGTTGATAAGTATTTTGATACAATTTGTTTTCTTGGATCTCCATTTATTATGGTTGTTCCTGTTGATAATGTAAGTTTTACATTTTTTATTGTGCTTTTTAATTCGATTTGTACATGTGGTCTTTCTATTATACCAAAATACATTCCATTACAATCATTTGTTAATTCTGTTTCTGCATGTGCATGGTCATCACTTGGATATTCACCTTTTGCTACATTTTTGTATTCAAATTGTAAGTCTATTAATGGTGTTTTTGCATTTGCAACTAAAGTTTGTTTACTTGTATTGTAGTTTAATTCATCATCTGAGCTTGTTCTATATGCAATTAAATCGTCAAGTTCTTTTACTAAGGTTGTTCCACCTTCTTGGAATAATGCTCCTTTGTAGTCTATTGCTACAGAATTTGTTTTTCCAATTGCATTTACAAACCAATCTCTTTCGTTTAAGTTATCTCCTTCTGCTGCTGCATCACCTGTTACTATGGTTGATTTATAGTAATTGCTTCTTATTTTGCCTTTATCGTTTATTTCGGTTTGTACACTGCTATAGCCTGTAAGTTCTTTTCCTTCTAAGTCTTTAAAGGTTACTGTTCCATCTCCGTATGTAAATTGTAGAAAATATTTTCCTGGAACTACTCCCACAAAGCTGTAGCTTCCATCTGCCTCTACTTGCTTAATTGCTTTTGTTTTTGTGGTTTGCCATTTTCCTCCTGTTTGGGTTAAATCACCATTATATATGTCTACAACATTATATGATACAGAATCTATTAAGCTTACAATTACGTTTTTCAAGTTTTTTTCTGTGCCATCATCATATTTTCCATTTCCTATTCTTTCGTCTTCACGTGATTTATTTCTTTCTCCGTCTAATTGGTCTATTTTGTCATCTTCAAATACTTTTCCTGATATTGTTCTATCTGGATTTACTAGGTGCCATTTTAAGAATAGTCCACTATCAAATTCTTTTTCTGTTATTGTTCTGTGGTTATGACTGTCATTGTCTTTCCAGTTTTTATCTTTTCTTGTGTAAGCATGGTATCCATATGATGTTGCAATAGTTGATGTTCCCTTTGGATCATCGTCACCCTTTGTAACTTTTGCAAGCATTTCGTCTGTTACTCTGTACTGAATGTATGTGCTTTCTACTTCATTATATTGAATTCCTTCACTGTCTTTTTTGTATTTTTTATCTGAAGCTTCTATATTAAATTCAACTTGTCCATCTTTTGTTTGGCTCCATTTATCAAAGTCTTTTGCTATTTCTTCATCGTCTCCTGCTAGTTTTTGATTCCAAATTTTAAATCTTGATGTATCATAGTCACTTGTTAATTGTTCCAAATGTAGTCCTTTTTCTATGTAGTAATCTTCATTATCTTGGAAGTTTGTTAAGTTTTTAATGTTTATTTTGTATACTACATATACTGCAAATTTATTTGGATCATCTTCTCCATTAAAGTCATTTGCAAAATTGTATTTTACATCTGATGGATATATTTTTTGTGTAAATGTTCTTGTTGTATTTTGTAATTGTACATCTGGAAGTCTTTGTGTATAACCTTCGTCACTTACTGCTCCTTCTCCATATTGGTATTTAAATGTATAGTCTCCTTTTACCATTTTTACATATTCTATGTCTTCTGTAAGGATATATTCTGTTCTATTTTTTTCTACTAGTCCTAAATCTATATCGTTTACAGTAAATGTATCGTCATGATAATATGCTGTTAATAATTTATCACTTAAGTCAATATTTTGATTTTGGTATATGTTCATACCTGATAAACTATTTTGTTGGTCTAATATTTCTTTGTATCCATATACTTTAGATGCAATTAGTGTTATTGCTCTTCCTGGATATGGTTCATCTGTTCCTGTTAGATTTCTGTCATCTAATTCATCATCTGTTATTTCTTTTGCTTGTGCTTTTGAATTTGTTGTAACATTTGTAAATCCTCCAACAAATGGCTCTACTGCTATATAACCATATTCGCTAATTTGTTTATTATGTTCGCTCTTATCTTTGTCGGCTTCTTCGTCTTTATAGACTTTTTTGTTGTTGTATATATATTCTATATGAGAATGTGCTAAATCCCAATATATGATGTCACTTCCATCTGCATAGTATTCAAATGCGTAGTAACCATTTTTATCTGTTTGAGTTGATGCCATTACTCTATTTGTATTGTCATCTATTAAGTTTACTTTTATTCCTTCTTTTAGTTTGTCTTCTGAATTTTCTCCATCATATAGGTTATTGTATTCATCTTGTAATTTTCCTGTCTTGTTGTCTATCCATACTTTTCCGTCTAATGTACTTACTACTTTTTTGTTTGTTATATCATATGTTATTACATTGTTGCTATTGGTTAGGTTTATTGTTCCTATATATGCCATTTGAGTTGATTCATTATAGCCATCTTGTCTTGCTAGGTTGTAGCCTTTTGGCGCTTTTGATTCGTAAATTTCGTATATACCATTTACTATTTTATCTATGCTTAATTCTCCGTTTTCGTCTGTTTCAAATGAGAATGCACTATCTGAGCTACCTACTAAATATTCGGTATGTTTAGTTTTTTTATAGTCATATGTACTTCCAGATACATCAGGACTTCCTCCAAGCCATTGATTTGATGCAGATACATATTCTGCAGATACTAGTTTTAGTTTAAATTCTGCACCTTTTAGTTTTAATTCATGATAATTGTCATCTGATTTTATTATTTTTAATTCTCCTGATGATCTATCGTCTATAATATTTGCTGTTATTTGACTTTTTCCTGTTAGGTCTATTACGGTGTCTCCCCTCATTTTAATTATATCTGTATAATGAGGATCTTGCTGATCTGTTTCTACCTCTTCTATTGTGTATGGTCCTAAGTCTTGATATAAACCTGGAATTATTACTTGTCCTGATTCATCTGTTTCAAATATTGTTGCATCATCTTCACTTTCTGCAAAGTCTACTATTTCTTCTCCTTCTTCATTTTCTACAATTTGTACATATTCTCCATTTTTATGTTTTCCTTTATCTGTTGCTGATGATTTTAGTCTAAATCCTACATTTCCTAATTTTTCTACAACTGTTGTTCCTTGATTTCCATATACACCTGTTTTATTTATTGTAATATCTCCTTTTTGTCTCTTCTTTTGTGTATATGTTACACTTAATTCTGATGTCATATCTCTAACTATTTGTACTGTTCCTAAAAGTGTTTTTTCTCCGTCAAATGTACCTTGTCCCTCTAATGCATATTCTATACTTTTTGTTTTTGTTTCATAGATTGAATATGTTCCAACTGGTAAGCCTGTTATTGATATTTTTCCACCTTCTGTTACATAAACACTGTCTTTTGTTCCTGTAAAAATACTACTTATGCCATCCCATGTAACTTCTCCATATTCATTTGATCCTGTAAGCCATCCTTCGTATTTATAGTCTTTTTCATCTACTTTTCCGTAAATTGCAATTTCTACTCCATCTACAATTTCTCCGTCTTCATTTACTTTATTAATTTCTAAATCTCCTCTTGTAAGATCATTTTTTACGCTTGTAGATGTTGATACTCCAAGTTTTATAGTTTTACTGCTTCCTTCGCTTAAACTTGCTGTTGTAGCAAATCTTAAATTACTTACTCCATGGTACCCAGATTTACTATATCCTGATTGTATTTGTAAATCATATCCTTGGTCACTTCTTATTTCATATATTTCGTATGAACCTGGATATAATCCGCTAATTTTACATTTTCCTTTTGATGTTGAATAGCTTCCATGCCAATCATGTGTTTCTTTGTGTACACAGTTATTTTTTTCTACATGTTGAGTTATTGTGTAATATGTGTAATAATCTGTATATGGTACTTCAACATCATAATAATGTTTATAACTATATGTATAACTTTCATATACAGTATTTCCATTTTTATCTTTTACTGTATTTCCATTACTGTCTGTTTTTGGTCTACTTCCTGTACCAGTACGCCATTCTGATCTTGTTTCTGTTCTATATTTTGTTCTTTGCCTTTGTTCTGTTTCTGTTGTATAATATGTATATGTATATGAACCTTCTTTAGTTCCTGCATCTATTGCATATTTGTCACTCCATGAAACTGTTAGGTCATCTCTACAGTTTGGTGGTTCTTCCCCTGTATAGTAAATAGATTTTGTTGGTTTTGTTTCTATCCATTGTGGTTTAGAATCTTCCCATACTCTAAAGTCCATATCTCCGCCGTCTTTTTTTACAGTTAGCACTCCTAAGTCTGATGATGGTGGATCTACCTCTGGAGGAGGTGGAGTTTTAGTTTTATGTTTATTTGTTATTGATACATCATATGAGTATTTACTTTTGCTCATTTTTAATGATGCTGGTGAATAACTTACTGTATATCCTTCTGGTACTTCTAGTTCTTCTACTTGATATGTTATTAAATTATTATCTGCATCAAATTTATTTAAATTTTTAAATGTATATTTATTTGATGTTGAACTTATAGTTTTTGTCCAGCTTGTACCATGTGTATCATCCATATCAGCACTTGATGTTAATCTAACTTTTATTGATGCTGGTCTTATTTTATCTGCATTACTTGAATCTTTCCATACCTTTTTTACACTAATATCTAATAATTCTTCTTTATTTATTGGTGCCTTAAATGCAATTTCATTACCTTCTACTACAGATGCTCTATTTGTATAATACATTCCAGTTTGTCCAAAGTTATATGACGATGAATCATAACACAAATAAGCTCTTCCTTGATTATACTTAAAGTCTTGCTGTTTGAACTTTATTTTCATTGTTTTTGCATTTTTTCCACAAATTTTATCAATACTATTTGCTTTTATTAATACATAAAACGCTCTATTACTAAATAGATATTTGTATTTTACTTTATTTCCTTTTTCATCTGTAGCATTTGAATTTATATATTTTGTTTGTACAGTATTTCCTGCTGAATCTGCATTTTTGGTGACAAACATTACATCTCCTGCAGTTGCTACAACTTTTTTATCATTAATTGTGACTGTTTCTATTGGAGATGTTCCAAATGACATTCTAAATGGTCCAAATCTATACCAATTTGTTTTACCAATTGTAATTTTACTACATTCTCCTTCTTTGTAATCATTACTTCCTACAGTTGTATGTACTAATCTTTTATAATTTGTAAATTTTTGTACTTGATCTGAGTAAGAAGCTTCCCAGCCGTCCCACTCAAAGTCTGATACATCACCTTCATATGCCGCATGCGCCATTATACTTAAACAATCCTTTAAGTTAGTTTTACTATTTATTACAGCTTCTCTTGTTGCATTTTTTACACCGCTTTATAAAACCACTTAGCGACAGAGCTGTTGCAAACCTTTTTACTTCTGGTAAATTCGCTGTTCCATTATAAACACCAGAATAATTTGCACATCTAACACTTATTGTCTTACTGTCTCTATCATAGTAGGATTCATATGCAACAGCAATTACTGACGAATATCCATTTTGCCCCATATGTCTACAACAAGCTGTCCATCCACCTGAAGAAAGTGGGTACTCATAGTCATCCATAAATACTACATTTTTACCTACTATATCTTTTATTGTATATCCCCATGAACTTACACCATAACTATATTTGCTTCCTAATTGTAAAAACATTAATATAAAAATTATTATAAATAATACTTTTTTTATATATTTCATTTTATCCTCCTTTCTTTAAAAATTTCTTTTTAAGTATTTTACTAGTACATATGCTGTTACAATTAGTATTACAAATAATATAATAACTGTTGCTATATAATTTATTAGTGCTCCTGTACTTACACTTATAATTACATTTGCATTTCCTGTACTTTCTTTACTATTTGTTGCTTTTTCTGCACTTGAACTTTCTGCAATTTTTGCTTTATTGTTTATTAAACCTGTGTTTGATTCTGACATTGTTTTTGTTAATGTTAGAGTCAATTCTTTTGATTCTCCGTGGATTTATCAAAGTTTTTGCTAAACTTGAGTTGTATAAGTTTGCCCCTGTTTTATACCAATCTTTATTTATATTTGAATTAAATGTTAGTGTTTGTGGTAATGAATCTTCTACTTTAGTTGCATAACCTGCAACATCTCCATTGTTTGTTATTTTTATTTTATATTCTATTACAACAAGTGAACCTTTTAAATATTTAGATTTTATTTCTGCTTTTGCAAGTGTTGTACCTTCTGGTTGTTCATATTTTTTTGTTCCAGCATTATTTTTTATAGTAATACTTTTTACTGATTTTTGTACTTCTAAATTAAATGTTCCTTTTTTTATTAATCCTATATCTATATTTGCTAAATCTGAATTTACTTCTAATGTATCTGTTACACCTACTGTTACTTCATTTCCGTTTATTAACATTTGTTTTTCTATTACATCAGAATTTTCATCTTCATCTGATCCATTTACTTTATATGTTGTAACAGTATATTCATTATTATCATAATTAAATATTATTATATATGTTCCTTCTGGTACATTTAATTCATAACTTCCGTTTGAATTTGTTTTTGTTTTTTGTACTATTTTGCTATTTGTTGTATCTATGGCACTTACTTGTATATTAGACATATTTTTTTCATTTGAATCTTTTTTTCCATTTTTATTTTCATCTAGCCATGCTATTCCTGATATACTATATTTATCATTGTATTTTGTATTATTGTTATTGCTTCCATTATTTCCATTATTGTTATTTCCATTGTTTCCGTTGTTTCCATTATTATTGTTATTTCCGTTGTTTCCATTATTTCCATTATTGCCATTGTTGCCATTGTTGTTATTATCATCATCTTTTTTAGAATCATCATCAATGTCTTTTATATTATCCCAGTCTAATGTATCGTCAGAATCTGATATACTAATTGGGAATGTAATACTTTCAGTTAAAGTATTTCCGGTTTCATTTTCTGCAACTGTTATACTATTTAAAAATTCTTCTTCTGATATTCCTTTTATTTTTCCTTCTGTATCAATAGAGATACTTCCTTTTGCAGGAACTTCTATTTTATTTAATATTAAAAGATTATCTGTTATTTTTGAACTTAGATCTTCATTTTTTGTACTTAATCTTATTTTGTTTAAAGTCATTGCATCACTCAAACTGTATTTAATATTTACTGAAATAGGAGTATCTTCATTATTTTCTAGTATTGCACTACAAGTTATATTATCATTTCGCACAAGTTTGGCATTTTTGCTTAATTCTTTTCCATTTTTTGATACTTTAAATGAAACTTTAAAATCCTTACTATTTTTTAATACTTCATGTTCAAACTTAAAATCATATATGCTGTCATCGTCTACTTTTACATTTGCTAGCTCCCACAAAGTTTCTGTCTTTTGTACTATGTTTTTAGAAGAAAATGGAATTAATACATATTGTGCATCTAAAGCATCTATGTTTAATATTTTAAATGTTAACGTTATTTCTCCATCATCATTTTTTTCGATTTTTTCAAAACTTATATTATCTTGATTTGCAACCGATTTTTCACCATCCATTTTAAATGCACCATAATTACCTTGAAAATCATATTCATCTACATTTATGCTATCACTTATTGCTTTACATAGTTTTATAGAAACTGATACATTTTGTTTTGCAACATTTTCTAAATTTCTTACCTTCAAAGTAGATTCATATGTTCCTCCTTCTTTCCATATGTATTCTTCATTTGAAGGATTAAACATACTAACTTGTAATTTTCCATTAGTAATAGTGTTTTTTATTGTTTCAAATTCATTTTTAAATGAACCATCTTCTGTTTCAAAATCTAATGTTCCAAATGTTTTATTTCCATCTATTTTTTCGTCATTTAATAAATATGTTGATGTTTTATATGAAAATTTATAACTTGAACCTGCAGATAAATTATCAATTGTTGCAATATTTATTTCGTTTTTGTTTGTAACTTCATAATATTTTGCTGTAGTCTCTGTATAATTATTTGCATCAGTATGCCACTGTACCTTTTTTTCTACATAATCCCATGTATAACCATTTTTTTGTGTAGCTTTTATTTTTAAATTTTTATAATCCTTACCAGTATTGTTTGTAACTTTTATAGTATATTTTATTGTTTCTCCTTCTCTTACTTGGCTTTCATTATCAATTTTTCTATCACCAATTGTTGCTAACATTTGTATATCTAAATCTTTTTTAGATGGAGTTTCTTCTGTTCCCCCTGGATTTTCTCCTGGATTCTCTCCCGGATTTTCTGTATCTCCTCCTGCTTGATTTTTCTTTTCTGTTTCTAGTTGTATTTTTGATGTACTTGTTTTTTCAGATTGGCTTTCTGTATAATTTACTTTTGTATTTATTGTACCTATTTGATTATATGTTATATTTGAAGGTATTTGGATATTTGATATAATTGTTAAAATTTCTCCTGGCTTTATACTATTTATAACTATTTTGTATGATACTGCCATTTCGTTATTTTCTGTCCAACTTTCATCTGTTATATTTTCTGTTTTTCTTGAAGAATAATATACTTTTGCATTTTCATTATCTACATCTATGTTATTTAACCATGTTGAAAGTGTATTTGTTTCATCTGCAGTTGGAAAATTTCCAATTATGGTTACATTTTCAATATCGTTTTGATAATTATTTATTAACAATGTTTTTAAAATTGCATTTTTATTTTTTC
Source organism: uncultured Clostridia bacterium (assembly GCA_934141475.1). Lineage (GTDB taxonomy): Bacteria > Bacillota > Clostridia > TANB77 > CAG-508 > CAG-269. Next base: position 58,810 of record CAKPCG010000003.1, on the reverse strand, counting down.
CATCTACTGGTAATTTTACTGTAACAGGATCACTTGTTATTGTTTCTACTGTTTCATTTTCATTATAACCACTTAATTTGTTATATAACATTAATCCATATTGTGATTCTATAGATATTTCTTTTGAAATTGTGTTTTGCACATTTTTGTTTTCATTTGTGTATGTCATTTCTATTGCTACTTTTTTTGAAGGAACTGTTTTTTCTACTTTTACATCTGCTTGTAATGTAATTGTAGTTCCTCCTGATATGTCGTATTTTAATTGTTCTCCAACAAATTTCAAAGTAACTATGTTTTCTCCATTCTCATTTGTTTCAACTTTTGCATTTTCAAGTTCTAGTCCATTTTTATATAATATTGATTGTGATATATTATCTATAGATATTTCATTTGGAATTTTTACTTTAATTTCTGGATTTTTGTATAGTTCTTGGCTTTCATTTGCTGCTTTTAATGTTGTTGTTATATTTATTTTTTGTTTATCTGCAAGTGTTGAAATTTTTTCTACATCTACATCTATGGTTGCTTTTGTTTCTGTTTCTTTTAATGGTATTTCGTTTTTATTTATTATGCTATTTAATATTGTTTCATCTTGTATACTTGTAAATTTTTCTATTTCTTCTCTTGTATATCCTTGATTTATTATTGCTTTTTTATTTTCAAGTTTTAATGTTCCAAGTTTTAATGGTTTACTTGTTTCTATTTGTAGTATTTTTTCTTCTTCTGTATAATTTATTGTTATTATTCCATTTTCGTCAGCTACTGTATCTTTGTTTATATTAGCTAGTACTGTTCCATCTTGTTTTTTTATTGTTATAAATCCTTCTTCACCAAATATTTCTAAAAATTCTGATTTTTCTATTTTGGTTTCTCTATAAAATACATTTGCTGTTTTTTCTGTTTCGTTTTCTAAGAATTTTGTTTCTTCTTCTTGTATTTTTAAGTTATCTACTATATTTAAATAATCTACATTTACTTTTGTAATTTTTTTATATTCTCTTTCTTCTCCTGTATATAGCTTTCCTTTGTATAATGCTTCTTCTGAATTTTCTATTTCTGTTGATACTATTCCATCTATAGTTTCATTTATATCTAATTCTTTTTCAGCATTTAGTTCTTTATCGTCATATGTTGTTATATTATCTGTAATTGTTATTTTTTGGTTTGCTAAATCTTGTTTGCTATCTAGTACATATGTTACAACTATTAAATCGTTTCCATCTTGTTCCCAGCTTATATTTTCTGTATCTTCATTTGATAGTGTTATTTCTAATGTTCCTTCTTCTTTGTTTATTTTGTAGTTATTTTCTCCAAATTCTATTTTTGAGTTTGTAGCTTTTGTGCTTCTTGTATGTACTTTTGTTTCTTCTACATTTTCTGGAATGTTTAATTTTATTTTTGTATTTTTTACTGGATAATTATTATTTGTTATTTTGCTGTTTATTAATAATTGTACTAGTCTTTTATTTTCTCCATTTATTTCATATACTGAATTTGTAAGTACTTTTGCATCAAATTCTACATTTGTATTTTCACTTGATTTTAGTTTTAGTTCTACTTCTGATGAACCTGTTATGTTTATGTATCCATCTTTTTCTACATTTTTACTATTTACATATTGTCCATCTAAGTTTACTTTTGTTTTTTTATCTAGCATTTCTAAATTTATTGTACTTGTTTTTATAGGTTCTATTGCAAGTTTTATTAATGCAGTACTTCCAGCATTTATTTGTTTTAATGTTACTGTATTTTGGGATATACTAGATATTGATTCACTTAAGACTTCAGGTTTTATATTGAAGTTGTTATCAGATAGATTTATAGTTCCATTAAAGTATCCTTCGTTTTTTACAGATACTTCTACATATAGATATTTGTTTTCCTTGTCTATATTATCTTCAATTTTTTCTACCTTTTCTCCATTATCATCCATAAAGTATGCTGTAAATTCTACATTTTCATGATTGGTTTTTACAACATCTAAGGCATATGATATTGCTGTCATTCCAACAAATATAAAATAGTATAGCGTTAGAACAAATATCATTTGAATTGCAACTATTTTGTTTAATTTTACTTCAACTTTTTTCATCTATATCCCTCCTGGAATTTTATTTGTCTTATATATTGTTGCATCTTTTTTTTCATTTTTCAATACAGCATTTTTTTCTTGTTTTAATTATTACAAAATTTATTTCAAATCCATCTACGGAAAGTACTTTAGGAATTTTTTTCAATCTTATTTTAATTTTATATTACATTTATTTTACAAATTTGAATTTTGGGTTTTATCTATATATTAAAAAGCGATATTCCTTACGGAATACCGCTTTATTGGCATTATATTACAAATTTCTTTATTAAAATTATTCCTCCTGCTATTATTATTAATATACCGCCTGCTATTATATAAATAGTTATGCTTCTGTTTTCTCCTGTTGGTGTACTTACTATTAATGTTGACAAATCATTATCTTCTTGACTTGTTGTTCCATCTTCCCCATATAAATCTCCTACATGATAGTTTCCTGATTCCAAAGCATATTGTGGAGTAAATGATATATTTTTAATTCCTATAATCTCTGTGAAACTCTTCCATCCTAAGTCATCCATACTGTTTGATAATAATCTGCTTACTGTTATACCGTAATTTGCTTCTGCGTCTTTTTCATCTGATACAGCTGTTTTTGGTTTTAATTTTATTGATGTTGCTACTTCTAATAATTTTTGTGTGTATTTTTTATTGTTTTCTAATGCTGTATCTGTATAATAGTCTTCTTTGCTGTCATGATCATATATTCCGTCATTTTTAATGTCTTTCAAATTATCGGTTTGACCAACATATTTTATTTCATCATATGATTGATAATTTATTAATTTGGTTACTTCTGTTTCTACTACATCTGCACCTGTTTTATCACCATATTTATAGTAATCTTTTGAAGCATAATCTTCTTCTGATTCATTTTTTACTGTTAATTCATAATCTATTGTTGCTGTTGAACCATAAAGATTAGATGATTCTGTTTCTATTTTGGCTACATTGTATCCTAATGTTGCTAAATCTTTTGATACAAATTGTTTTCTAGGATCTCCATTTATTATTGTTGTTCCTGTTGATAATGTAAGTTTTACATTCTTTATTGTACTTTTTAGTGTAATTTTTACATAAGGTCTTTCTATAATACCAAAGTTCATTCCTGAACAGTTGTGTGGTAATTGTTTTGCTACTGCATAACTTTCACTTGGGTATTCTCCTTGTCCCACATTCTTATACTCGAATTGTAAATCTATTAATGATGTTCTTGCATTTGTTACTAGTTTTTGTTTGCTTGAATCATTATTTAATTCTTCTGTTGCACTTGTTCTATAATCTATTAGATTTACATTAGCTTTATTTTCTTCTACTGTATTGCCATCTTTGTCAAAGAATGTTCCTGTTTCGTCTGTAGCAACTGAATAGTTTTGTCCTAGTACTCCAACAAACCAAGATCTTTCGTTTGTTTGATCTTTTGCAGGTCCTGTTTGTATGGTTGATTTATAGTAATTGCTTCTTATTGTTTCTGTTTCTCCATTTATTTTAGTTCTTACTTCATTAATATCATTAATAGTATTTCCATTTAAAGCTTTAAAGCTTACTGTTCCATCTCCATATGTAAATTGTAGATAATATTTTCCTGGAACTACACCTACAAATTCATAGCTTCCATCATCTTTAACTTTTGTTATTGCCGAACTAGTTGTTGCCTGCCATTTTCCTGTAGATTGATTTTTTTCTAGTTTTCCTGCATATAGGTTAGCTACATTATTTGAATCATTTTCTGCATTTATTAAAGCTACTATTACATCTTTTAGTGTCTTTTCGCTACTATCATCATACATACCATTTCCTAGTCTTTCATTTTCACGTGCTTTATTTTTCTCTCCCTCTAACTGTTCTACTTTTGTATCATTGAATACTTTTCCTGATATTGTTCTATCTGTATCTGCTAATTGCCATTTTAAGAATAATCCACTATCATATTCTTTTTCTGTTATTGTTCTATGATTGTATGTATCAGTATTTTTCCAGTTTTTATCTTTTCTAGTATAAGCATGATATCCATATGATGTTGCTATTGTACGAGTTTTTAGATCTTCATCGCCTTCTTTTTTGCTTGCTATTTGAGCTAGTGCTTCATCTGTTACCTTGTATTGAATATAGGTGCTTTCTACCTCTTCATATTTTATGCCTGCATTTCCTTCTTTATATTTTTTGTCAGATGATTTTATGTCAAATGTTACTTGTCCACTTTCTCCTTGTGTTAAACTCCATTTGTCAAAGTCTTTTGCTATTTCTTCATCATCTCCTGCTAATTTTTCATTCGATAATTGGTATATTGATGTATCAAAATCATTTGTTAATTTTTCTAAATATAGTCCTTGTTCTATATAGTAATCTTCATTTGTTGCAAAATTTGTTAAGTTTTGAACATTAATTTTGTATACTACATATACACTAAATTTATTTGGATTATTTTCATTTTCACTTGCATAATTGTAATTTATATCTGATGGATATATTTTTTGTGTAAATGTTCTTGTTGTATTTTGTAATTGTACTGTTGGTACTACTTGTTTATATGGTGTTTCATCATCACTTTCTGCATCTTTTCCGTATTGATATTTAAATGTATATGTTCCTCTTACTAGTTTTACATACTCTATATCTTCTGATATTAAGTATTCTGTTCTATTTTTTTCAACTAATCCAAGGTTTATATCATTTACATTAAATGATTCGTCATCATAATATGCTGTTAATAATTTTTCATTTATATTTGCATTTTCCTTTTGTGCTAAAATCTCATTAAATCCAAGTTCTTTATCTGAAATTAAAGTTACTGCTCTTCCTGGATATGGATCTTCAGTTCCTGTTAAATTTCTGTCATCTAGTTCATCTGGTTTAATTTCTATCGCTTGCGCTTTTGAGTTATTTTTTATTGCTTCATTTCCTGATTCAAATGGATTTACTGTAATATATCCATATTCACTTATTTCTTTATTGTGTTCGCTCTTGTCTTTATCTCTTATTTCATCTTTATATACTTTTTTATTGTTATAAATGTATTCTATGTAAGAATGTGCTAAATCCCAGTATATAATGTCACTTCCATCTGAATAGTAATTAAATGAATAATAACCATTTTTATCTGTTTTTGTTGTTGCTTTTACTGTATTTGTGTTTTTGTCTATTAAGTTTACAGTTATTCCTTCTTTTAAGGTATCTTCTGAATTTTCTCCATCATATAAGCTATTATATTCATCCTGTAATTTTCCAGTTTTATTATCTACCCATACTTTTCCATCTAAAGTAGTTACTACTTTTTTGTTTTTTACCTGATATGTTACTATATTGTCATTTGTAGATACTGTTACTGTTCCTCTATATACCATCCTTGTAGCTGGATCATATCCTTCTTGTCTTTCTATGTTATATCCTTTTGGCGTTTTGGTTTCATATACTTCGTATGTTCCATTTACGATTTTCTTAATTTCGATTTTTCCATTTTTATCTGTCTTAAATACTGCTGCACTTGAAATATCATTTGTTAAGTATTGCTCATGTTTAGCTTGTTCATAGCTATATGTGTTTGTATCTCCATCATATGAGAATCCCCATCCTAGCCATAAATTTGGTGCATCAACATATTGTCCTGAAACTAATTTTAGTTTAAATTCTGCTCCTTCTAGTTTTAAGTCTTCGTAATTTTCATCTACTTTTTCAATTGTTAAATCACCTGAAGATCTATCATCTACTATATTTGCAGTGATTTCAGAAGATCCATTTAAGTCAATTACAGTATCTCCTCTCATTTTTATAATATCCATATAATATGGATCAGAATCTTCTAGTTCTACTTCTTCGATTTTGTATGGTCCTAAGTCTGTATATAAACCTTCAATTGAAACTTGTCCATTTTCGTCTGTTGTAAATATTGTTGCTTCATCTATATCGTCTGTAAAGTCTATAATGTCATCTCCGTCATCATTTTCAGTTAAAACTACATATTGTCCATTTTTCCATCCGCCTTTATCTGCTGTTGTTGAGCTTATTATAAATCCTACATTTCCTAATTTTTCTGTTACAGTAGCACCTTTATTTACATACACTCCTGTTTTGTTTATAGTTATATTTCCTTTTGTTCTCTTTTTCTGAATATATGTAACTTCTAGTGTATTTTCCATATTCTTTGTAACTTGAACTGTTCCTAGTAATGTTTGGCTTCCATTATATTCTCCCTGTCCTTCAATTGCATATTCTATATTTTTTGTTTTTAATTCATAAATACTATATTTTCCAACTGGTAATCCTGTTACTATTATTTTTCCATCTTCTGTTGTGTATGTTACAGGACTACTTGTAAATATACTTCCAATGCTCGCCCATTTTACACCTACATAATCATCTAAACCTGTTAGCCATCCACTGTAGCTCTTTCCGCCTTCATTTATCTCGCCATAGATTGCAATTTCTATACCATCCATATTTTCTTCTTCTTCGTTGACTTTGGTGATTTCTAGATCTCCTCTTGTTTTATCATTTTTTACTGTAATTGATGTTCCTACACCTAATTTTATTGTTTCACTACTTCCTTCAGCTAGTGTTGCAGTTCCAGCGTATCTTATTTTTGGCACATTATGATATCCTGCTTCACTATATCCTGATTGCAATTCTATATCATAGTATTCATCACATTCTGTTTCATATACTTCATATGAACCTGGATATAGACCTGTAATTTGATATTTACCATTTACTGTTGTAAATACTCCAAGCCATTCATGTGTTTCTTTGTGTACACAATTATTTTTTTCTGTATGTTTGGTGTATGTATATTCTGTATAGTAATTTGTTGTTGTAACAGTATCATTATATTTTTCCATTATAACCTTACCGTCTTTATCTTTTAATACATTTCCATCTTTATCTGTTGCTGGCCTTTCCTTTTCTACTGTACTTGTAATATCTTCACTTTTAGCCTCTGTTGACACTGTATAATATATATATGTATATGAACCAACTTTTGTTCCATTATCTATTGCTATTTTATCTTCCCAAGAAACATTTAGGTCTGATGTATAATTCTGTTTTGTTCTTCCAACATACTCAATTGTTTCAACTGGGTTGGTTTTAATCCACTGTGGTTTTGAATCTTCCCAAACTCTAAATGTCATGTTTCCACCTTTTTTAATAACATTTAGCTCTCCGGAACCTGGTTCTCCACCGCCTCCATCTGGACTCGAATTTTTAATCGTTAGTGTATACGAGGATTTGGTTTTTGTTGTTGTAACCGAGGACGGTGAATAAGCTACCGTATATCCATCTGGAACGTTATCTTCTGTTACACTATATTTTATTGCCTTTCCTTTCTTATCATATCTATTTAAGTTTTTAAATGTATATGTATTAGCACTAGAACCTGTTGTTTTTATTGTTTTTGTTATTGATGTTTTTCCGTCTTTTGTTATCGGAGCTCCATTTCCGCTTAATGTTACAGTAATTGATTTTGGTCTCTTTCCAGAGTTTCCATCATCCCATTTTTTATTTACAGTTACACTAATTTCGTCTCCAATATTTACATCAATTGTATATGCTATTTCTCTTCCTGCTATTGTTTTATCTCTTGTTGCATACCAAATGCTTGATTGATCACCAGAATTATTATCACAAATAAATGCTCTTCCTGATTTAAAAGTAAAATCTCTTTGTTTAAATTTCATTGTTACAGTTCCTGATGTTCCCCCTAAAATGTCTATCATTTTATCCCTTTTTACATATATATAAAACTTTTTATTACTAATTTTGAAAACTGTACCATTAGCATCTCTTGTTTGATTAAAGTTCCCTGTAAGTTCATTTTTACTTAATGGTTTTATTTTGTATTTCATTGATGTAGTACCCTTTGGTCCTTCCATAATAGCACTCTCTAATCCAGCTGTACCATAAGACATTTTATAGGGTCCAATTCTTACATAATCTGTTCCATCTAATGTTACTTCTTTAACTTTTGGTGCTTCACCTGCTTTTTCTTTATGTAGTTGTTGATAATGAATATATTGAGCTCTTAATTTTGTATTTTCTGATTCCCAAGCTGAAGATGATCCACCATATGCAGATCCATCATAATTGTTAGTCATTAAATATGATGAATATACAACTTTTCCTGCACTAACACATTTCATTAATGCACTTCTTACACCTTTTACGTTTTTGTCAACTGCCATTGATGCAGCAAAATTTCTAACTACTGTTGCATCTGTGCTATATTGATTTCCACCATATAAGGATACACTTGTTACAACTATTTTCCTTGCATCACTATTAAATTTTGCTTCATAAGCTTGTCTTATGTATGAAGAATATCCCGTATCATTATTTCCTTGAACACATGAGTTGTATCCATTTTGAGCCCATACACCATTTTGATCTATCCAGCTGCCCAAATATGCTCCTATGTCCAAATCAAAACAGTTGTTGTATGTTACAGATAAACCATAAGTATATTTTACTCCCAAAATCAAAAATATAACTATTAAAATTGTACATGTTAATATTTTTTTAGCTCTCTGCATTTTTTCCTCCTTTCTTTTAAAATCTTTTTAAAGTTTTTACGAATAAATAAGCTAAAAGTAATGTTATTACAAATACCACAGTAACTATTGCTATATAATTTACCATTGTACCTGTACTTACACTTATTATTACATTTGCAGAACCTATAGATTCATTTTCGTTCTCAATTCCTTTTGAATTTGATGCTGAATTAATTTTTGCTTTATTATTTATTAGTCCTGTATTTGAATCTGTCATTGTTTTAGTTAGTAATAATGTTATTTCTTTTGTTTCTCCGTGGATTTATTAATGTATTTGCTAAACTTGTTGTATATACATTACTTCCGGATTTATACCATTCTTTATTCATACTCGAGTTAAATGTTAATGTTGGTGGAAGCGTATCTTCTATATTTTTTGCATATCCTGCAACATCTCCATTATTTGTTATTTTTATTTTATATTCTATAACAATTAATGAACCTTTTAAATATTTTGATCTGATTTCTGCTTTTGCAAGTGTTGTTCCATCTTTTTGCTCATAATTCTTTGTTCCTTCATTATTTTTTACTGTAATTTTACTTACAGATTTATCTATTTTTAGGTTAAAATGTCCTCTTTTTGTTATTCCTAAATTTACATTAGCTATATTTTTATTTAAAGATAATGTATCAGTTGCTCCTACTGTTTTTGTTATACCATTTATTGATACTTCTTTTTCAATTGCACTAGAATTTTCTTCTTCACTTATTCCTTTGGCTTTATATGTTGTTGCTTTATATGTTTCTGTATCATAGTAAAATATTACTATGTAGTTTCCTTCTTCTAAATCCAACGAATAATTTCCTTGCTTATCTGTTTGTGTTTTAGCTACAATTTTATTTGTTTTTGTATCTATAGCACCAACTTCTATTTGCTCTACTTTTTCTTCTGAAACATCCTTTTTTCCATCTTCATTTTCGTCTAACCATACTATACCTGATACAACATATTCCCCTTTGTCTTCTCCTGTATTTGCATTGCCATTATTAGAGTTTCCATTATTCGAATTTCCGTTGTTAGAGTTTCCATTGTTAGAGTTTCCGTTATTTGAGTTTCCATTATTTGAATTTCCATTATTTGAGTTTCCATTATTTGAATTTCCATTATTTGAATTTCCATTATTTGAATTTTCCTTGTCTCCCTCATCTATGCTGTTTACTGAATATGTTGTGTCTTCTGTTTTTGAAGATACACTAAAATGATCATATACAAATAATTTATTAGTAAAACTTTCTACCTCATTTCCATCTACTTTTGCTTGTGCAACAACTTTTGCATTTTCTCCTGGCTTAAGGTCAATTTCTCTTAAGTTTAATGTATTACCTTCATATGATGATGTTACATCTTTATCATTCAAATATGCTTTTGTTACACTTAATGTCTCATCCATTTCATATGATATATCCACTCTAATATCTTCTGTATGTGTATTTTTTACATTTATTATAAAGTTAATTATATCGCCATTATTTAATTTGTCAGTCTTTGTTATTGTTTTCCCATCTTTTTCTGCACTAACACTCATAGCAAATGTTGTATTTGTCTTTTTTACATCAACATCAAAACTTGTTTTATAAACTTCGTTACTATTTATTGTAACTTCTGAATAAACATTACATTCCATATCTTTACTTAAGTTCATTGGACTTAAAGACATTGTTATTCTATTAGTTTCATTTGCAAGTAATTTTTTTATTTTAAATGTTACTATAATCTCTTCATTCTCATTTTTTTCTATTTTTTCAAATTCCAAATTAGAAGGATCACTATCTGTTAAAGAGGAAATATATGCAGAAAATATAAATTGATCATAATTTATAGATTTACTAAATTCTTTAGAAAATCTAAATTTTGCTTCTATATTTTCCTGATCGGTATTTTCTAAATTTTTTACATATAAACTTGCAGAAAATCCTCTTCCTTCTTGCCAAGTAACTGACCTACTTGTATTATTTAACATGTATATTTGTATTTTTGCTGATTGGATTTGATTTTTAATAGTTTTAACTGTATTATTTATTGTTTCATCTTGTGATTTTATTTGAATTTCTCCAAATGTTTCTTTTCCATCTATTTTTTCATTATTTAATAAGTATGTTTGAGCTTTATATGAAAGTTCTTGACTTTGACCATTTTTTATGCTTACTTTTTCAAATGTTACATTATTTTGATCTGTTACTTCATCCCAATAACTCTCCACTTCTGTGTAGTGTGTTGCATCTGTATATTTTTTCGTTATCTTTTTTACTACTCCCCATACATATCCATTTTTTTGTTTTGCTGTTAATTGAAGATTATTTAGGTCTTTTCCACTATTATTTGTAATTTTTATATTATATCTTATTGTTTCTCCTTCTTTTATATTTTGTCCATCTACTAGTGTTTGTTCTCCAATTTCTGCTGTTATTTTTACTTCTACTCCATCTTTGGTTGTAGCTGTTTCATTTAAAGTATTTCCATTTTTTGTGCCTGCTGTATTTGAAGTTTGAGTGTCTTCATTTTTTTGTTCTTTTTCTTCTTTTTCTTCATTGTTTTTAACACCATCAACTGTTTTTAATTCCATACTTGATGAATTTTTTATCTCTGTTTCATTTTTATAATAATAAACATCTGTAGATAGTAAGCCATTTTCATTAAATTTTAAATTTTCTGGTATTTTTATTTTCGTACTTATTGTGATTACTTGCATCGGATTTATCTTATCTATTACAATTTTATATGCTACTGCATTTTCATTATTTTCTTGCCAACTTTCGTCATCAATGTTTGCACCTTGTTTTGATGTGTAATATATTTTTGCATTTTCTACGTTGGTATTAATGCTATTTATTTGACTGTTAAATGTATTTTGTTCATTTTTTGATGGTATCTTTCCAATTAAAGTTACATTTAAAAGTTCCTCATTGTAATTATTTATTAATGCTGTTTGCAAAGTTGCTTCTTTTTCTTCTGCTTTTATTTGTAAGTTTCCTGTTACTGTTTTTGTATCTATAGTTTCTAGTACTTCTTCATTATTAAAATCTTTTAATTTGTTATACAACATTAAACCATCTTGTGATTCTATTTCTATTTCTTTACTTATCGTATTTTGTATGTTTTTATTTTCATTTGTATATGTCATATCTATTGAGGTTGTTTGTGATGGTGTAAGTTTGCTAGCCTTTACATCTGCTTTTATACATATTGTTGTTCCTCCTAATACGTCATAATTATTCTGCTCTCCTGCAAATTTTATATCTACTATTGCTTCCCCATTTTCATTTTGAGTCAAATTAGATTCCAAAACTTCTAATCCGTTTTTATATAGTGCTGAATAACTGGCTGTTATTACTGTTAATTCTTTTGGAAATTTTAACTTAACTTCAGGATTTTTATACAAATCATTAGCTTGACTGTTAGCTTTTAAGATTGCATTTATAGTTATTGTTTGTTTATCTGCTAGTGTTGATATTTTTTTAGTATCAATACTTATTTCTGCAGATGAAGTAGTTTCTTTTAATAGAACTTTATTTTCATATTTTAGATTATTTACAAAATATTCTTCTTTTAAATCAGTAAATCTTTCAATTTCTTCTCTTGTATATTCATTATTTAATATACTCTTTTGATTTACAATATTTAATGTTCCTAAATTTATAGGATTACTTGTTTTTATTTCTATATTATTTAAAGATATATTTTGGTAATTTATCACTATTTTACCATTTTCATTTACTTCACTGTCTTTGTTTATATTAGCTATTATTGTTCCATCTTGGTCTTCTATTGTAATAAATCCGTCTTCTCCAAATATTTTTAAAAATTCTGCTTTATCTATTTTAGTTTGTTTAAATATTGTATTTGCATTTTTTTCGTTTTCATTTTCTATAAATTTTGTTTTATTGTTATTTAATACTATACTATTTGTTGTATTTAAATAATCTATGTTTATTTTTGTTGTTTCTGTATATTCTCTTTCTTCGTTTGTATATATTTTTCCTTTGTAGATTTCGTTTTCAGAAAATGTTAGTTCAGATGTAATTACTCCATCTTTTTCTTCATCAATTGTAATTGTTCCATTAGTTTTTAAATCTTTTTCATCATATGTTGTTATTTTGTCTTCTATTGATATTATTTGATTTGTTATATCTTCTTTTACATTTAATACATATGTTACTATTATTTTGTCTTCTGCGTTTTTTTGCCAACTGATGTTTTTTGTGTCAATGTTTCCTAATTCTATATCTAATTTATTTTGTTCTTTATTATATGTATAATTTTCTTCTTTAAATTCTATAGATTTATTTGTTGCTGCTGTTTCTCTTGCATGTACTTTTACTTCTTCTACATTTTCAGGGACATTTAATGTTAATTTAGTGTTTTTTACAGGATAGTTGTTATTTGTTATTTTACTATTTATAAGTAATTGAACTATTCTTTTGTTTTCGCCATTTATCTCATATATTTTATTTGTTAAGACTTTACTTTCCAATATTGCTTCTGTATTTTCACTAGATAACCATTTTACTTCTACTTCTACTAAACCTTTTATATCTACATAGTCGTCTTTTTCAACATTTTTACTATTTACATATTGTCCTATTAAGTTTACTTTTGTTTTCATATCCAAATTTTGTAGTTCTATCATGTCATCATTTTTAGGCTCAATTGCAAGTTTTATTGTTGATGTTGTTCCTGCATTTATTTGTTTAAGTGTAACTACATTATTTGAAATGTCAGTTATTTGATCACTTAATTTTTCATTTTTTATAGAAAAGTTATTATCTTTTAGCTCTATACTACCATTAAAAAAGCCCTCATTTTTTACAGATACATCTACATATAGGTATTCGTTTTCTTTGTCGATATTATCCTCAATGCTATCCACTTTTTCTCCATTTTGGTTAATAAAATATGCTGTAAATTCAATATTTTCGTTATTGGTTTTTATTATATCTATAGCATAGGTTATTGCTGTCATTCCAACAAATATAAAGTAATATAATGTCATTACAATTATTGTTTCAATTGCTATTATGGCATTTATTTTTCCTTTCATTTTCAACATTATAAAATCTCCCTTCTTAATTTTATTGCATAATATATTGTTACATCTTTTTTTTGTTTTTTCAATATCGCTTTTTTTAGGTAGTTTTATTTATTACAATTTTTTTTATTTTCCCTTTACGGAAGTAAACTTGCTGTATTTTTGTATGTTTTTGTTATTTTTTTATTACTTTTTTGTTACAATTTTTATTTTAGTTTCAAAAAAAACGATATTCCCTACGGAATACCGTTTTTTATATTATTTGTTTAACATTTTTTTCTTTATAAATACAATTCCTGTTGCAACAACTATTAATCCAATTGTTCCTGCAATCCAATAAGTATTTCTTCTATCACTACCTGTTGGAGGTGTAATTACAAGTGATGTTGAAGCATCATTGCTTATCCATACAAAGTCTGATCTTAATCCTGTTAACTTATCTAATGTTATTGATGTTATTTTTGCTGTATTTTTGTAATCTGTATCATCATCTGATGATAATAATGATGTTACTGTATAGCTTATTGTTTCTTGTTCTCCTGTTGTAAGTGTTTCCCAACCTGTTATTGATAGGCTACTTGTTGTTTGTGTTTCAGAAGATCCGTCGTCATTTTGTTTTTTAGTTACTTTTATTGCTCCTGGTCTTTCTTCTACTGATTTATCTAAGTGTTCTACTTTTGAATTTATTGAATCTTGTTTTGCATCATAGTTGTATTTTGTATCTAGTTCATCCACAATTTCATTTACTGTAACATGTTTTAATCTGCTTGATTTTGATATTTCACCATATTTATAGTAAGTACCATACTCGTTTGTTCCTTCTTCTTCAATGTAGTCTTTTTCAGATGTATTTTTCACTACTATTTCATATGTTGTTTCTAGTGCTGAACCATATATTAAACTTTGTTCTAATTCTAATTTTGCATATTTGCTTCCACCATCTATTTTATCTAATGCTGTTAAATATGTTGATGTTTTATCTGTTGGATTTGCAGATACTAAAGTTGTTCCTGTTTGTGATGTAAATTTAACATTTGTTATTTTCTTATCTGGCGTTACTTCTGTTTTTGCTTGTTTTATTATACCAAAGTTAAATCCACTAAAGTATGGTTTTTGTGTATTTTCTAATTCTCCATCTTTTACTTTCACATCAGCCGAATCATTTATGTCATTTTCTATTGATATTCCAGTAATTGGTGATAAAGCATTTACTAACATATATCCTTCTACTTTGTTATTATTTTCGTCATATACTACTGTTTTTCCATTTTCTTGTTTATATGTGTATTTATCTAGTTTTGCTCTTTGAGTTAGGTCATCTGTTGCTACAGAGTATTTTGCATCTGATAAATATTTGTACCATTCTAGTAATTTTTTAGATGTTTCATCATTTTGATTTTTAAGTAGTGCTTGCTGAGCATTTGATATTGTTTCATTAGAAGCTTCCATAGCATTTTTTATTAATGTTCCGGCTTTTGATTCTTCTGTGTTTATAATAGTTGATTTATAATCATTTGATAAAATATCAGAATTTGCAGGAAGCATTTTTTGGCTACCATCACCATATGTAAATCTTATATAGTAGTAACCTGGAACTACGCCTTTAAATGTATATTCGCCTTTATCATCTGTTGCATTTACAACAGCTTCTACTTTTTCTACTGATTTATCTTCTTTTTGTCTATATAGGCTTGTTACATTATATTCTCCATTGCTATTTTTCTCTAATAATTCAACTTTTACACCTTTTGCTATGTTTTTTTCATTTTCATCTATTCTACCATTTCCTAAGCTTGTATTTTCTTTTTCACTTTCTTCTGTTTTTGTATCTTCAAATACTGTTCCTGAAAGTGTTCTTTCTTCACCTAGTTCAAATCTTAAGTATAATTCATTACCTGTTCTTGCTTTACTTATTGTTCTGTGTACATAGTATTTATTTCCTGCTGTATTTTTTATAGGATATGTGTTTATTCCTTTTACTCCTTCGAATGCTCTTACATCATCACTATGTACCCAAGCATTATCTGTTCTTAAATATTCATGATATCCTTCTGCTGTTGTAACTGATGCTGCTTTTTTAAGTTGCTCTTCTGGTATGTTTCTATTTAGTATTTGTTTTACAGCTTCGTCTTTTACTCTAAATTGAATGTAAGATGTTACTGTATCTTGTTCTCCTGTTCCAATACCATTTCTGTATACACTGTTTTCGTTGTTTATGTCATAACTTGCTGTTCCGTTTGAATCACTCCATAGTTTGAAGTCTGATTTGTGTTCATCGTTATTTTCGTCTGTAGATAATTCAAATCTGTCTGTATCATATTTATTTTCTAGTTTTTCTAGATATAGTCTTTTTTCTACATATGTGTCATCTTCCTCCTGTTTTTCTAGGTTTTTAATGTCTATGCTGTATATTGCATATACTTTTAGTTCATCTGTGTTTGTTTCTACATTGTAGGCTATATCTGTAGGATATATTTTTCCTGTAAATGTTCTTGTTGTATTTTGTTCATGTGCTGTAGGTACATATTGTGATGTAGTTGCTGCTTCAGCTCCATATTTATATGTGTAAGTATATCCTTTCATTTTTATTTTGATATATGCTAAGTTTTCATCTACTAAATAGTCTGCATCATATTGTTCATGTAAACCTAAGTTTATATCTGATACTTTAAATGTTTTATTATCATAGTATCCTGCAAGTGGTAAGTCTTTTAAGTCTGCTGAAGTTTTTCCACTATTTATTTCTAGTAATTTATTTATGTCTTTTATTGAGGCATTTTTATTTGTTACTGCTCTTCCTGGATTTTCTCCTTCTGTTCCTGTAAGTTTTCTGTCATCTAAATCCTCTTTTGTTACAGTATATTCTTGTGCTTTTGAGTTAATTTTTGAATCATCTCCAACAAATGGGTCTACTGCAATATAACCATATTCGTTTTCTTTTGCATTTCCTTTTTCGTCATATTCTGTTTTGTTGTTATATTCAAATTCAACATAAGCATCTATTAAGTCCCAATAATATATGTTTTTGTCATCTCCTGATGTTTCTGTTTTTGTTGTAAATTTATATTCTCCTTTTTCGTTTGTTTTTGTTGTTGCAAGTAATTTACCTGTTCCATCATATAAATTTACTTTTATTCCTTCTTTTAATTTGTCGTTTGTGTTTTCTTTATATATATTGTCTCTTGTGTTTAGTTTTTGGTCTGGTTCATCTACCCAAACTTTACCTTCTAGTCCGCTTATTATTTTTTTGTTTGTTGCATTAAATTTAAATATTTCGTCATCTGGTGAATCTACATTTAGTTCTTGACTTCCTAAATATACCCAATCTCCTGTAAGTGAACTTGATCCTTCTGCTTCTTTATGATATCCATCTTGTTTTGTTAGGTCATATCCTTCTGGTCCTTTTGTTTCATAAATATAGTATGTTCCATATTTTAATTTTTCTATTACTGTTGATGATGTGTATTCTGTAGCTGTTTCTCCATATGTTTTTGTTCCTGCTACGTCTCCTGATACCCATCCTTTTGTTCCGTTTTTAAGAACTGCATATATTTTAAAGCCTCCGCCTTGTAATTCAAGGTCTTTTGTTGCATCTTTCTTAACTATTTTTAGTTTAGCTAAAGCTACGTTTGTTGCATTAAATTCTACTTTTCCGTTGTTTTCTTTAGTTGATGCACTTAATACTTGTTCTCCTAAATATACCCAATCTCCTGTAAGTGAACTTGATCCTTTAGCTTCTTTGTGGTATCCTTCTTGTTCTGTCATATCATATCCATCTGGTACTGCTGTTTCGTAAATGTAATATGTTCCGAATTTTAAGCTCTTTATTGATACTTTTGCATCATATTCTGTAGCTGTTTCTCCATATGTTTTTGTTCCTGCTGCATCTCCTGATACCCATCCTTTTGTTCCGTTTTTTAATTCAGCATATATTTTGAATTTAGCTCCTGTTATATCTTTTCCTGTCTTTTTATCTTTTTTATCGATTTCTAATGTTTTTGTTGCATTTCTTTTAATTGTCCAACTAATTTCTCCTTCTACTGTTTGAGGATCATTTGCATAACAGTAAAATCCAGTTTGTTGTCCTACGTTTACTCCATCGGCTGGTAATAAACATACTGCAATTCTTGCTGTGTAATATTTAAATTTTTCTTGTTTTATTATTACATTATATTTACCACTATCTGGTAATTTTGATGTTTGAATTGCTATATAAAATTGCATTCCATCTAATTTATATTTTCCTGATGTTGTTTTATTAAAGTCATTAGACCAATCTTTTTCACTGGCCGTAGCTGACTTACTCCAATAAATATCTTTTGAAGATGTTGAAGTCCATTTTGCACTGCTTGCCGTTATACTTGCAATTCCTTTTCCTCCAAATGACATTTTAAGTGGTCCTACAACTGTATATTCTTCTTTATTTATAGTTACTGTATCACTTTTTTCTTTTGCTTCACTTCCTGTTGAAACCTTATTTATTTCACGATAGTTGTTATATAAATTAATTTGTTCTGTACTTGCATGATTTTCAGAATCTACCCATTCTTCGTTAAGCCCTACTGCTGTTTCTTTTACAACTGTACCTGCTTGTATTGCTGCAGCTAATGCTCTTTGTACACCTGTTGCATTGCTACTTCTTGTTGCTTCTGCAATTAATTTACCTACTGTTGGGTTATTTTCACCTGCATATGATGTCATTGATTTTCTAGGAGATGTATCCATTATTGAATATATTTGCATTACTCCTTTATTTGTATTAAATCCAATATCATATATAGAATTTATTTTGTTTGACATTCCTCCTGTAGCTTGGTGATGGAAGCATCCTAATTGTCCTTGTTTATCTAATGAATCCCAAAATGAACCTGTACTTTCATCTATTGATTTTCCTAAAATATCTTCTGGAGATGCTTTCATGAATTCGGCTTTTGATGATGGGCTGTAATTTACAGTAATAGAATATACTTTTCCAATTAGTACATATATTATAGCTAAAAATACTACACTGCAAATTATATTTGTTATAATACTTTTATTTTTCTTCATTACCTATTCACCCCCATCTTATATTTTCTTACTTAAAAATTTTTTATTTACTAATAATGCTAATCCAGCAAGTATTACTAGTGTTACTACTGTTGTTGCAACATAGTTTACAAGTGCACCTGTGCTAACACTTATAATTACATCTGCTGATCCTTTATCTTTTGATTCATTTTTTGCACCAAAATCATTTGATGTTTCTTCTATTGATGCTTTGTTATTTACAAGTCCTGTATTTGAGTCTGTCATTTTCTTTGTAAGAACTAGTGTTAATTCTTTTGTTTCACCTGGTTCTATTTTTGTGTTTGCTAAACTTGTATTATATAAGTTGTCTCCTGACATATACCAATCTGAATTTAAGTTTGAGTTAAAGCTTAATGTTTTTGGCATATAGTCTACGATATTTCTTGCATAACCTGCAACTTCACCTTCGTTTGTTACTTTTATTTTGTAATCTATAACTACAAGTGAGTCACTTAAATTTTTAGCTCTTATTTCTGCTTTTGCAAGTGTTGTGTTTTCTTTTTGCTCATATGTTGATGTTTTTGAATCATTTGTTACTGTTATTTTGCTTACATATTTGCTTATTTTTAAATTAAATGAGCTTCTTAGGATTAATCCTATATCAATTGAATTCATGTTTTTATTTAATGTTATTGTATCTGTTGTTCCTGCAGTTAAAGTTTTTCCATCTATTGTTACTTCTCTTCCTATTGCATCTGAATTTTCACTTTCATCTGCTCCATTTAATTGATATGTTGTTGTTGTATATAAACTGTTATCATATTTAAATACTAAAATATATTGTCCTTCTTGTAATTCAAATTGATATTTTCCATTTTCATCTGTTTTTACTGTATCTCTTACAGCTCCTGTAGCTGCATCTAATGCTACTACTTCTATTCCAGATAATACTTCATCTTCTTGTCCTTTTTTTCCATCTTTATCTTTATCCATCCATGCTGTTCCTGATAATGTGTATGTATTTTTTTCAACATCATTTTGGTCTGCTTTTGAGTTTGAATTTTGGTTGTTTGATGAATTATTGTTGTTATTATTATTGCTGTTTCCATTTTCTCCATTTTGATTATTATTGTTTGGATCGTTTTGGTCATCATCTTTGTCTTCTGGATCTGTAGTTTTGTTAACAGAAACTGTTAGGTCTTTATTTGTTATTCTTTGATTTGCATTGTCTGAAATACTTAGTTTGTTTGTTAATGATTCTATATCTAATGTATCTATTGTTCCATCTACAGTTATTTCTAGTGTTTCACCTGCTTTTATTTCTTGTGAGTATTTTTGTAAATTGTTATATGAAATTTCTTTTAATATATCTTCGTTTTGTGTTGATGTTTTTAATGTAGCACTTTGAATTTCTATCATTTTGTCTAAGTTATATTGTAATTCGACATTTTGATCTGATTTTTCATTATTTTTTATTGTAGTTATAAATTTAACTTTATCTCCATTGTTTAATTTATCGGTTTCTACATTAAAGTCTTTTCCATCTTCATATTTTACTTGTTGGCTTATTTCAAAGTTCTTTGAATGGTCTGCAACATTTCTTGTAAGTTTGTTTGATATATAACTATTTTTTGCTTCTGATATTGCTTCTGCCATTGTCCATGTTTCTTCTACTTTACCTGCACCTAAATCTGCTTTTGTATATGGTAATAATGAAATTCCTATTGTTTCTGATGGTTGAATAGATGAAATTTTTAGTTTTACATATTTTAAATCTTCTTTTGTTTCTTCTCCTTGGTAAGATACTTGATCTTTGTATTCATCAGGTATTACCATACTTGGTGTTAAGTTACTTGAATATACTATTGTTACTGCAACATCTTTTTGTACTTTATCTGTTACATTTTTTATTTGTAATTTTGATTTTACTGATGTTCCACTTGGTATTTCGATTTCATTTGACATTACATTTATTATACTTACATTTAATTCTGCATTTTTTATTGTATTTTTTATTGTTTCTATAGTTTCATTTAATGTTTTATCTTCAGAAGTTATATTTATTGTTCCATATGTTTCAGTTCCATCTATATTTTTGTCATTTAACTGATATGAGTTTGCTTCATATTCAAATGTATAACTTTCTCCATTTTTTAAGCTTTCTATTTTGCCTAATGTTACTTCGTTTTTATCTGTTACTTCATAATAATGTTCTGTTATGTCTTTTTTGTAGTATTCATTGTATATTACTTTTTGTACATTGTCCCATACATAACCATTTTTTTGATTTGCTTTTATTTCTACATTTTGATAATCTTTTCCTGTATTATTTTTTACTGTTACTTTATATCTAATTGTTTGATTTTCGTATACTGTATCATTTTGAGTAAGACTGTCATTTCCTATTAATGTTGTTATTTGTGTATCTATTCCATTTTGTGTTGTTTTTTCTTCTACTTTTTCAGATGATGTTGTTCCCATTCCAGCTTTTGTAGCTAGTACTAAACTTGAATTATTGCTTTGAGTTTTTCCTTGATACATACATGTTACTTCTGAGTATAATGTTCCTTTTTTATTGTATCTTAAGTTTTCTGGTATTGTAATTGGCACATTAAATTCTATTTTTTCTTCTTTTTCCATTTGGTCTACTGTAATTTTGTATGATTTAGCATCTTCTACATAATTATTCCAGCTTTCGTCGTCTTCTTTTGCATCTACATTAGTTGAATATAATACATTTATTTTTTGATTTTGTGTATCTAGTTGATTTAGTTTTGCAACAAAGTTTTCGTCATCTTCTTTTGCTGGTATTTTTCCTATTAATGTTACATTTGAAATTGTGTCTTCAAAGTTGTTTATTAATGTTGTGTTTAATGTTATGTCTTTTGCAACTGTATTTGCATTTAGTTCACCATATGCTGTTTCATTATCTATTGTATAAATTGTGTCTCCCATGTTGTTTATGTTTGATATTTTGTTGTATATCATTAATCCATATTGAGATTCAAATTCTATTTTTGTACTTACATTTTTTTGAACATTTTTGTTTTCATTTTTGTATTCCATCTCAATTTGGCTTTCTTTACTTGGTGTTAGTTTATCTGTTGCAACTTCTAGTTTTACACAGATTTTTGTTCCACCAGATATATCGTATTTTGTTTGTTCTCCTTTAAATTTGATTACAACTACTGGGTTTCCGTTTTCGTCTTTTTCAGTTTTAGCATCTTCTATTTCTAGTCCATTTTTGTATAGTGTTGCATATGCTGCTGATTTTATTTCCATTTCTTTTGGTAATCTTATTTTTACTTCTGGATTTTTGTACAAGTCTTTCGATTCGTCATTTGCTTGTAATGTTCCATCTATTGTTAATGTTTGTTTTTCAGCTACTGTTGATATTTTTGTTACATCTATTTTTATGTCTGCTAATGATTCTGTTTCATTTAAAGCTATTTCTGATGTTATTTCTTTTCCATTTATTGTCATTTCTTCTTTTATTTTGCTTATTTTTTCTATTTCTTCTCTTGAATAGCTTGTATTATTTATTGTTTTTGTATTTTCGATGTTTAAAGTTCCTAGTTTTACTGGTTTACTTGCATCTAATTCTACGCTTTTTTCTCCTTCTGGATAGTTTATTACGATTTTTCCATTTTCGTCTGTTTGACTATCTTTGTTTATGTTAGCAATTACTGTTCCATTTGATTGTTTTACTGTTATATAACCATTTTGTCCAAATAGATTTAAGAATTCTGCTTTGCTTATTCTTGTTTGCTTGTATAGAATGTTTGAATCTTTTTGAGCTTCATTTTCTATATATTTTGATTCTTTTTGTTCTATTTTTATTTCATCTATTATATCTAAGTAGTCTATATCTATTTTGTTTATTTCTTCGTAGTTTCTTTCTTCTCCTGTATATATTTTTCCTTTATATATTGAAGTTTCTTTATTTTCTATACTTCCTGAAACTACTCCATCTATTTCTCCATCAATATGAACATTTTGTTTTGCTGCTATTTCTTTTTCATCATATAATTTGGCTTTTGCTTCGATTTCGATATCTTTATCATTTATGTTTTCTGATTTATCTAGTACATATGTTACTATATATGTATCTACTGCATCTTTTGACCAACTTATATTTTTTTCGTCTTCGTTTGCTACATTTATTGTAAGTTTTTTATTTTCCTTACTGTATGTGTAGTTGCTTTGACCAAATTCTACCAAACTATTTGTTGCATTTGTGTTTCTTGCATATACGTTTACACTTTCAACCTTTTCTGGAACAAATAGATTTATTTCTGTATTTTTTATTGGATAATTGTTATTTGTTATTTTGCTGTTTATTTGCATTTGAACTATTTTTTTACTTTCTCCATTTATGTTGTATACAGAATTTGTAAGTAGCTTTCCTTCTATTTCTAGATTTGTATTTTCACTTGATTTCCAGTCTACTTCTACATTTGTTGTTCCTTTTATGTCGATATATTTTTCTTTTTCGATATTTTTACTATTTACATATTTTCCTTCTATTTGTATTTTTGAAGGTTTTGATAGATATGTAGAATCTATTTTTTCTTGGCTTACGCTTTCTATTTCTACTGCGATTTTTCTTGTTACTCCAGCGTTTATTTGGTCTAAAGTTATTTCACTTTCACCAATTTTTTCTACACCTTCTATCTTTTCTTCGTTATTTACAAATTTGAAATTGCTATCTAGTAGTTTTATGCTTCCAGTAAAATATCCTTCATTTTTTACTGTTACTTCTAGCATTAGCTTTTCACCTTTTTTGTCTATTGTTTTTTCAATTTTTTCTTGCTTTTCGCCATTTTCGTTTTCGAAATATGCACTAAATTCGATATTTGAATTGTTAGTTTTTGTTTCGTCTAACGCATAGCTTATAGCTGATGAACCAACTAATAAAAAATCTGACATTGTTAGTGCAAAAATTACTAACATTGCACAGATTTTATTAATTAAGCTTTTTTGTGTAATGTTCATATTAATTCCTCCCTTTTTTACACATTTTTACTTTAATTATTATAATTAAGTGTATTTTTCAAGTCAACACCATCTATTAATATTTTGCTTGTCTTTCTTTAAACACTTTACGGATGCTTTTTAATAGATTTTTTTGACTTTTTTATTAATTTTTTATTACAATTATGTTACAATATTTTTTCTAACATAATTAGCCATTCTATACACTATTATATAGCCTTTCGCGTTTTTTTGCAATATTTTTTTTACACTTTTCGTAACTTTTTATGTTACATTTTGTCTTTTTTGCTAAATATTATCTTTTTTAATTCACACATATTGTTTTTGTTAATATAATATAATTATGAAGAGGTGATTTTTATGAATAATAATGATATTTCTTATCTTATGAATATGTTAAATAAAATGGACAAAAATCAATTGGCAAATGGACTTAACCAACTTAATCAAATTCTTGGTCCTGAAGAAAAAAATAAAATAATTCAGGCTTTAAATCAAAAAAATAATGGAAAGCCTATGTAGTTAAAAAGGAGGAAGTATTATGGCAGATGAAAAAATAAATAAAAATCTTGATATAACACCTGAGATGATTTCTAACTTGGTTAATATGTTAAAGCCTTTTAATAATTCTGCCTCTTCTACTTCTTCAAGTTCTACTATTTCTAATAATTCTGATGATTTATCTAAGTATTCTAGTATTTCAGATAATTCTAATTATGTAAGTTCATCTAATAATTTAAATGGTTCTAATAATACAAATTCTTTTAATACGTCAAATGATTCTAATAATGAAGATTCTTATAATACATCAAATAGTTCTTTTGATATTTTAAAAAACTTTTTTAATGCAAATTTAGGTAACGAAAAAAATTCTTCTAGTAGTTCTGAAACTAGTACTTCTAATAATGATTTTTCTAGTAAAATTGATTTTGAAACAATCTTAAAAATTAAATCTATTATGGAAACTTTAAACAAAAATGATGATCCTAGAAGTAATTTACTTTATTCTTTAAAACCATATTTAAGAGAAAGTAGACAAAAAAAGATTGATCAATATGTTAATCTTTTAAAGATAACTAATTTGTCTGGTCTTTTTAATTTTAATAAAGGAGATGAAAATTAATGCCATTTTTTCGTTATCCTTTTTTTTACAATCATAATTATAAAAATTATTCAAATCAGAGCAAATTTCTTAGTGGTTTGAATAACAATAAAATTAATAATGATGATAAATTTAATGAATCCTACAATATAAATACATTTAATAATTCTGACAAACTAAATTCTTCTAATTGGGTACATAACTTTAACCTAAATAGTAGTTTTAGTGGAAATAACTCTAAGAGAAATAGTTTTAGCTTAGATAGCAATTTGAATAATGCAAACAATTTAGGTCTAAATAATAACTTATATAATTCAAGCAATTTTAACCTAAATACTAACTTACATAATTCAAATAATTTAGGCTCAGATAATAACTTACATAAAGTAAATTATTCGTCACATAAAAATAATTTTAGTGGAACCAATAATTTTTCTGATAATAATACATCACTTGAAAATAATTTTAATAAAGATGATTCTAATAAGAGAGGTAAAGAAAAAAAAACTGATTCTAACTATTTTTTTGAGTTATTTGGATTAAAACTTTATTTTGATGATATTCTTTTAATTTGCTTAATTTTCTTTTTGTATAAAGAAGGTGTAAAAGATGAAGAACTATTTATTAGCTTAATTTTGCTTCTTTTGAGTTGAAAAATTATCTAAAATTATTATATAGTTATATAAATAACTATATAATAAATATTGGTTATATAAAAAATGCTGAGGTGGTTACTAAACCAAGGTCTCAGCATTTTTATTTTTTATTCAATTAAAACTTTGTCTTCTTCTATATAAACATAAGCTTGTCTATGTAATGGTTCTTCGTCTCTATCTATTTCTTTTACTATGTTTGCAATTCTTATTTGGACTGTGTCTAATTTTCCAGCTGCAATTATTGCTTTTGTGTTTCCTTTTGCTCCCGCATGTGCTAATCCCCTAAGTGTTCCTAAAACAACTATGTTGTCAGATGCAACTACTTCGGCTCCTGAATTTACATCTCCGATTATAACTATGCTTCCATCTTCTTCTATTTTTTGACCTGATCTAAGAGAGCCTCTGTGGAATTTGGTTTCTGATACTGAGACTTCTTGTATAAATGTTCTTTTTATGTTATGTAGCCCTAGTTCTTTTGGCATGTCAAAGTCTACTTCTACTTCTAGTTTATCTTTTATTATTTCTTCAATTTCATCCATTTCTTTATTCTTTAGTACCTTTCCTGTTATCATTATTGGAGTTTTTTCTTCTTTATATATCTTTTGTAATTGAACTGTCTTTTTTCTTATTTGTGGTATTATGTCTTCTATTTTTGCCTCTGGATGTATTTTTATTACTACCAAATTATTTTTTTGGCTTACATTTATACAGCTTCTCATTTTTTGTACTCCTTTTCATTTTCTCTAGCTTCTTTTTAATGTATATTTTCAACATAGTCTATTGCTTGGTTGTTTTCTTGGATTTCATTTGAATTTATGTTCATTCCAAAGTATTCTGCAATTATTTCTTTTGCGACTTCTGCTGTGTAAAATCCATGACCACCATTTTCTACCATTACTACAACTGCTATTTCTGGATCATTAAATGGTGCAAATCCTGCAAACCATGCGTTTACATTTGAGCCTGCTTCTGCAGATCCTGTTTTTCCTCCGACTTCTATATTGAAGTTTTTAAATACACTACTTGCAGTTCCTCCTTCTTCTGTAACCGAACGCATTCCCTCTAGTACTGCTTTTATATTTGTTTCTGAAAATGATAGATTTTCTGATGTATCATCTTCTAAACCTAATTTTTGTTTTACATATTGATTTATTTCTGTTTTTGAGCTTTCTGTTCCATCTGCATTTAGTATTCTTTTTACTAGTGTTGGCTTTATTTTGTTTCCTCCATTTGCAACCATTGCTATGTATTTTACAAGTTGTATTGGTGAAAAGCTATTATAACTTTGACCAATTGATGCTTGAAGTACTTGTCCTGCTGACCATGTTTCTCCTAGTTTTTTTGCTACTTCTGGTGATGCTAATGTTCCTGATGTTTCGCTTGGAAGTTCTATTCCTGTTTTTGTTCCTAATCCAAAATATTGTGCATATTTATCTAAAGTGTTTATTCCCATTCTATTTCCTGTTTCGTAAAAGAAGTAGTTACATGAATGCTGAATTGCTCCAGATACATTTAAGTATCCATGTCCCCTATGATAACTATTGTAATACCAACATCTAGGTTGATAATCTTTGTATTTGGTGTATATTCCTGTGTCATTTATTTTTTCATTTGTTGAGATAACTCCTGTTTCTAATCCTGCTAGTGCAGTTACCATTTTAAATATTGAACCTGGGGCATATGAGCCTGATACAGCTTTGTTGAATAATGCGTTGTTTTCTTTTATTTGATTGTATTCAGCTACACTTATACCTCCAACCCACGAGTTTGGATCATAATCTGGGTAGCTTGCCATTGCTAATATTTCTCCTGAGTGTACATCTATTACTGCTACACTTCCTCCTTTAGCATCATATCTACTTGAAAATCCACCATTTTTTATTTTTTCTATGTTGTTTTTTAATGCTGTTTCTGCAACTTCTTGTAATTTTGAATCTATTGTTAGAACTATTGTTGAACCTTGTTCTGGTTCTTTTGTAACAGTTTCTCCCGTAACTGTTCCATCTACTGTCATTTCTATTTCTTCTTTTCCTTTTGTTCCTCTTAAGTAATTTTCAAATAGTGATTCTATTCCTGTTCTTCCAACATAGTCGTCATTTTTGTATACGTCTTGTTCTTCGTTATATTCTTTTTCACTTATTTTTCCTATGTAACCTAATATATGTGATGCTAATGTTCCATAGTTGTATTTTCTTGAACTTTGTGTTGTTATTGTAACTCCTGGAAAGTCTGCATTTCTTTCACTTATTTTTGCTACAATTTCTCTTGATACATTTTCTGCAAGTCCTAATGATTTTGTACTACTATAGCCTTTATTGGTCATTTCGTATCTTATTGATAATATTTTTCTTACATCTGTTAGGTTTTCAGATGTTATTTCATATTTCTTTTTGAAATATTCTATTGTGTCAGTAACTTTTGTGTTTTCTGCAAGTTTATATTTTGAAAGCCATTTTTTTAAAGTATCTCCTTCTATTGTATATTCTGTGCATTCATTATTTATTGGAAAATTATTTGGATATGAAACTCCATTTTCTTCAAATAAATTTACAAGATTTAAAATACATTTGTTTAATGTTTCTGAGTCTGATTTTGTTTTATATATTTCTATATTAAATGAACTCGTACTTGTTGCTAATACATTTCCTGACCTATCTACTATTTCGCCTCTTGATGCTTCTAAAGTGCTTTCTCTTGATAGTCTTGTATTTGATAGTTCTCTGTATTGACTTCCTTTTATTATTTGTAGTTCAAATAACTTTACTATTAAAATTACTCCTAATATATATACTATGATTGTTAATATGTTAAATCTGAAATTGGTATGTTCTTTTTTTATTTTTCTTTTCAACACTTCACCTTCTCTTGTGGATTTTCATTTAAAAATATCTTGTTAAAATTTTATTTCCTTTGAATTCTTCTTCTATTTTATAACCGAATTTTTGTATTGCTGGATATAGTATTATTGTTATAATAATGTTATATATGGTCTCTATTGCAAGTATTTTTAAAAATTTTAGTATTTCTAATGAGTAGCCATATATTGGACATCCAACTAAATATGCTCCAATTTCATATATAAATGTGCTTACTATTACCATTATTATTATTGTTATTCTACTTTCTTTTGAAAAGTTTTTGTCAAATATTCCTCCTATTAGACCAACTGTTGCTAACATTATTGCTGTAATTCCTACTTTTCTTCCTATAAATAAGTCTAAAAGTATTCCGCATTACTATTCCGTAGGTAATTCCTGCTATTTTGTTATAAAATAATCCTATAAATAGTACAAATATTATAAATAAATTTGGCTTAATTCCGTGCAATTTTAAAAGATGAGAATAGGTTAACTTGTAGTAAATATATTAGTATAAAAGTTATTACTAACATTATATTAATTAAAACTTTTTTCACTTTTTCCTATCCTCCTATTTAATTTGTTATTATTAGTACTGTTTCTAATTTGTTGAAATTTACTGCAGTTTCTACTATTGCATATCTATCATTTAGATTTGTTGTATTTATAACTTTCGATACTTTTCCTATATAAATTCCTTTTGGGTATATTCCTCCAAGCCCTGATGTTTCTACTGTATCCCCTTGTGCGATGCTTGCATCTGTTGGTATATATACTGCTTTCATATTGTTGTTTTGTTCTAGTAAACCTTTGCATACTATACTGTCTCTTGAAGAACTTAGTATACTACTTGTATTGCTTGATGAATCTACTATTGTTTGTACTTTTGATGTTGTTTCTGTTACTGATATTACATGCCCTACTAGTCCTTCTGCCGCAATTACTGTCATATTTTCTTTTATTCCACTTTTTTTACCTGCATTTATTACAATTGTTTTTGAATAATTACTTATATCTCTACTTATTACATCTGCAGCCACTGTTTTGTAGTCTGTGTATTTTTGTGTTAAATTTAAATATTCTTTTAATGTTTGATTTTCAGCTTTTATTGTTTCTAATTCTCTTAATGTTTCTTCTAATTTGCTGTTTTTTGCTTGTAGTTCTTGATTTTCTTTTTTTAAATCGTTTATATTGGTAAAAAAAGATGAATTTCCGTGTACTTTATTTTTTACATATGTTAGTCCATTTTGTATTGGGTTTACAAGTTTGTTTGCAATATTTTCTATATAGGATAAATTGCTATTTTCCGTATTTGTAAGTACAACTAGTAATATTAAAATTATTATTGTTACTATTATTCCAATTATTCCACCTTTTTTGTTTCTGTACATAAATAATTTATCCTTTCTTTTTTAAGAGTTACCCCTTTTTATTTAATTTTTTTCTTTTGTTTTATCTTCTTTTTCTGCTATTTATTAATACTGTTTTTAATCTTTCTAGGTCTTCTAATGTTTTTCCTGTTCCATTTACTACACATTCAAGTGGTGAATTTGCAACATATACTGGCATATTTGTTTCTTGACTTAATAATTTATCTAAATTTTGTATTAATGCTCCTCCACCTGCTAAATATATTCCTTTTTCTACTAGATCTGCAGATAGTTCTGGTGGTGTTTTTTCTAGTGTTTGTTTTACTGTTTCAACAATTTTTGCTATTGATTCACTTATTGCTTCCATTATTTGTGATGATTTTACTGTTATGTTTCTTGGAAGTCCTGAAATTAGGTCTCTTCCTCTTATTTCCATTTGCATATCTGTCATAAGTGGTGTTGCACATCCTAGTTGCATTTTTATTTGTTCTGCTGTTGTTTCTCCAATTGATAGGTTTTCTTCTCTTCTTATATAGTTTACTATGTCTTCGTCTAATTCGTCTCCTGCTATTCTTAAAGAGTTACTTACTACTATTCCTCCAAGTGATATTACTGCAACTTCTGTTGTTCCTCCTCCAATATCTACTATCATGCTTCCACTAGGTTCTGTTATATTTATTCCAGCTCCTATTGCTGCTGCCATTGGTTCTTCTATTATGTATACTTCTCTTGCTCCTGCTTGTATTATCGATTCTTCTACTGCTCTTTCTTCTACTTCTGTTATTCCTGATGGAACTCCTACAACTACTCTTGGTCTTCCTACACTGTATCTTGAAGATACTTTTTTTAGCATATTTTTTAACATTAGTCCAGTTGCTGTAAAATCTGCAATAACTCCATCTTTCATTGGTCTTACTGCTTTTATGTCTCCTGGTGTTCTTCCTAGCATTTCTTTTGCTTCATATCCTGTTGCTTTTATTTCTCCTGTTTTTCTGTCTATTGCAACAACAGATGGTTCTTTTAGAACTATACCTTTTCCTTTTAATGACATTAAGATATTTGCTGTTCCTAAATCTATTCCTATATCTTTTGAACCAAATGTAAAAAATTTCATTTTCTCTACTTCCTCTCTATTTTTGATTTCCATCTTTCTTCTGATTTTATACTTGTATATTCTAATTTTCCTATTACAATATGATCTATAAGCTCAATTCCTAGCATTTTAGCTGAATCTTCTAGTTTTTTTGTAATTTCATAGTCTTTTTTACTTGGCACTGAGTTTCCGCTTGGATGATTGTGTACAAGTATTATTTTGGGTGCATTTATTTTTACTGCTTCTGATAGAATTTCTTTCATACCTATATTTACGAAGTTGCTTCCACCTATAGCTATATTTTTTATTTTTAATATTGCGTTTTTGTTATCTAATATTACAATTTTTGCTATTTCTCTTTTTTCGTATTGCATTTCGTTCATTAGTATTTTTACAATATCATTTGGTTCTTTTATTTGTGTCTTTTTATAATTAGGTGGGAAATTTATTCTGTTTGCTAGTTCACATACTGCTTTTAACTGTAGTGATTTTATTTTTCCCATTCCTTTTATTTTTGTTAATTCTTCTATTGTTATGTCTTGTAAAAATGATAGACTTGTTTTGTCATACATTTCGTTTAATTTTAGTATTTTTCTTGCTATATCGACACTTGTTTGTTCTTTTGTTCCTGTTTTTATTATTATTGCTAATAATTCTGCATTGCTTAAACTTTTTTCTCCATATAATTCTAGTTTTTCATATGGTCTTTCTGTTTGCGGAAGTTCTTTTATTGTCATTTTGTTCCTTTCCGCCCCTATTAGTTTTATATTTTTCTATATATAAAAATTGCTATTGCCATTCCTATTATACTTGCTATATTTATTTTTATTGTAAATGCAAATGTTATGCTAAGTATGCTTAAGTCTAATATAAATGGACTTTCTAAACCAAATTCTTGCCCAAATGATAACCACCATAATCCATTTACATTTGATGCTAAATTTCCTAATAATCCACCTATTACCAATCCACTT
This sequence comes from uncultured Clostridia bacterium, assembly GCA_934141475.1. Lineage (GTDB taxonomy): Bacteria > Bacillota > Clostridia > TANB77 > CAG-508 > CAG-269. The sequence continues at coordinate 27,088 of CAKPCG010000003.1, read as the reverse complement.
AATATAAATATTAGTAATATCCAAAAACTTTTATCTCTTGAAGCCATTTGCTTTTTTCCTCCTTTGTTTTTCCTTACGGATTTTTGCGTTTATAAGACTTTTACATTATATCTTCATTTTACATTTTTTTCAAGCAAATTGTGTATTTTTTTTGCATTTTATTATTTGTTTGTTAAATTCCATATTTTGTGCATTTAAATATTTAACTTTTGGTAGTATAATTATTATAGATATAAATTGTTTGAACAAATTTTATTTTTGTTTCATATTATTGTTAGGAGGATTTGTTTAGTATGAAAATTGAAAAACTTACAGATAATAAAGTACGTATTATTATAGATGTTGATGAGCTTTCGGAAAAAAATATAGATCTTAGTAATCTTTCCAAAAATAATGATAAATCTTATTCTTTTTTTAAGAATATTTTTTTGGAAGCTGAAAAACAAGTTGGATTTAATGTTCATGATTGTAAATTAATTGTTGAGGCTTTTTCAACTTCTGATGGATATGTGGTATTTACTTTAACAAAATATAAAAATACTAGTTCTCCTAAAAAGCTAAAGTTTAAAAAGAAATCTTTATCTGCTAATTATAAAAATGCTATTTATAAATTTTATAGTTTTGATGATTTTTGTAATTTTTGTACATATTGTAATTCTACTAAATTGTCTGATTTAGGAGGATTTTCTAAAAGTATTTCATTATATGAATATAAAGGAATTTTTTATTTAATTTTTACAAATATTGATATAAGTTTTGATTTTACTAATTTGTTTTATGTATCTATTTCTGAGTTTTCTACTTTAATTAGTAATTCTTTGGTATTTAAAAGTAAATTAGTTGAACATGGAATACCTGTTTTTAAAACTAATGCTATTAAAAATGGTATAAAATATTTTGTAAATGTTTGATGAACTTTATAGCCTTTTTGTTATAAATATGTTATTATATTCATAATGATTTATTTATATATTGGAGGTGATTTTATGTATAATTATGACAATTTTGAAAATCCAGAACCAATTAGAAGTGTAAGTACTACAAATTCGTTTTTAACAAATACTTTTTTTAGAATGTTTTTAGGATTACTTGCAAGTGTTGTAGCTGCTCTTTATGCTTACTATTCTGGATTTAGTGTTTCTATGGTTGATAGTGGAGCTTATAGCATTTTGGCGTTTGCAGAATTGGCTGTTGTTCTTATTTTTTCACTTTTATTTAAAAAACTTTCTCCAACTGCTGTAACTGTTTTATTTTTTGGCTATGCCTTTTTAAATGGTTTAACTTTATCTACTATTTTTGCCATATTTAGTTTAGAATCTATTGGAATTACTTTTGCAGCTACTGCTTTACTATTTGGAAGTTTAGCTTTTTTAGGTTATAAAACTGATAAAGATATTTCTAATTGGGGTACAATTTTAACTGTTACACTTTTAATTGGACTTATTTTAACTGTTTTTAATTTATTTATTGGTAACACTATGCTTGATGTATTTTTAGATTGGGGAATTTTATTTATATTTTTTGGTTTAACTGTTTATGATATGAATAAATTAAATGCTATGTATGAGTCTGGTTTTTGCGATGATGAGAAATTTTATATTTATGGTGCAATGGAATTGTATTTAGATTTTATTAATATTTTTATTAGAATTTTATCTCTTTTAGGAAAAAGTAAAGATTAAAAAATAGCTTAGTACATTTTGTACTAAGCTATTTTTTTAGGCTTTTGATTCTTCTTTTTTCTTTTTTAATATATCTACTACAAATGTTATTACCATTGTTCCTATTGTTATTCCTAATAATATTCCTATATATTTTCCTTTATAGTTTGATGCTGTCGGTACTAAAATTTCTCTTAGTAATTTTATTGAATATGTCATTGGTAAATATGGTGATATTGATTGGAATCCTTTGTCTATTGTTTCTACTGGGAATGTTCCTCCTGCTGCTGCTAGTTGTAATACTAATATTATTAATGCTAAAAATTTTCCAATGTCTCCAAAGTTTCTTATTAAGAATTGTATTATGCTCATAAATGTTATTCCTATTAATATGCTTGCTCCGTAATATAATGCCATATTTTGTATTTCATATCCTAATCCAATTTTTAGTAGTATTGCTGTAAATAATCCTTCTATTGCTCCTAAAGCTATATATAATAAGTTTTGTAATAGTTTATTTTTTGTACTTATTCCAAATATTCCGAATCTTTCGTCATGGTCATAATATAATACAACATATGCCATTAACGCTCCAACCCAAAGTCCTATACATAAAAATAATGGTGTAAATGCTATTCCGTATGAATCTACTTTTCCATATTCTTCTGTTTTAAATTCTACTGGATCTTCTCCAAATGTGTCTATTCCATCTAGTACTTTTAATTCTTCTTTTGTATTTTCTAGTCCTTCGTCTATTGTTGTTTTAAATGTTTCTACTCCTGATACTAATTTGCTGCTTCCTTCATATGCTTCGTTTGTTCCATTACTTAATGTGTCTAGGGCATTTTCTACTGTATTTGAGCTTGTGCTTAATTTTTTAAGTCCTTCTGTTAAACTGTTTGATCCTGTTGATAATTCTTTTGTTCCATTTGATAATGTTTCTATTCCTGTATTTAATGTTGTTGTTCCTTGTTTTACTTGTGCTAATGCTGTTTTTAAACTTTGTATTCCATTTGTTATGCTTCCTAATTCTTTTGTTCCATTAAGTAGGTCTTGTGTTCCTAAATATAATGAATTTGATCCTGCTTTTAAAGTTGCTCCTGTATTTATTAAATTTGTAGAACCTTGTTTTAATGTTTCATTGTATTTTGATATTTGTTTTCCACTTTGTGTTAATGTTTCTCCACTTTTTTGAATGTATGTGAATATTTCTACTCCATTTTTCTTGGTTTGTAATATTTGTTTTGCTTTTTTTGCGTAAGCATCTAATGTTGGATCACTTGCTCCTTCTTGGCTTGCAATTGCTTCTAGTAGTCCTTTTGTTGATTGATTTAAAGTTTCTACTCCTTCAACATATTGTTCTGTTCCACTTATTAATTTTTCGTTATTTGTTATATAGTCTGTTGTTCCTTTTGCTAATGATGTTGTTCCCTCTACATATTGTTCTACTCCGCTGTTTAGATTTTTTGCTCCATCATTTAGGCTGTTTACTCCTTCAGCTAAAGATGTTATTCCTTGGCTTCCTTTAGATGATAATTCATCTGCTCCCTGATTTATTTGGCTTATTGCTGAGTCTAATGAGTTTCCACCTTGTTTTAATGTTCCTATTCCATCTTGTACTTTTGCTATTCCGTTTTCTAAGCTTTGACTTCCTGTATAGGCTGATTTTACTCCATTGTCAAATTCTGTGTAGCTATTGTTTAATGTGTTTGTTCCATCATTTATTTGACTTATTCCAGAATTTAAGCTTTCTGCTCCTGTTAATATTTGGTCTGCTCCATCACTTATTTCTTGTAAGCTATCTGGTACTTCATTTAGCTTACTTGCTAAGTTTGCTATAATTTCTTTGTCTACTTTTGATTGTAAACTTAATTCTATTGTTTTTACTGCACTATTTACTATTTGTGTTGCTAAATAGTTTGTTGCTTGGTTTGGGCAATATGTAATTTGTGCAATTTGTTTTTGTTCTGTTGATGCGCTTTCTAAACATTTTGTGAAGTTTTCAGGAATTTTTATTGTTGCATAATAACTTCCATTTTTCATTCCTTCATCTGCTTCTTCTTGATTTACTTCTAAGATTTTGAATGTTCCGCTGTCTTTTAAGCTTTGTACGAATTCTTTTCCTTGGTTTTTGTCGTCTTGCCCCTCATCTAAATTTACTACTGCTATTTTCATATCACTTAAGTTTCCATATGGATTCCAGTATGATTTTAGATAGAAAAAGCTGTAAATTAGAGGAATTAGTAAAACTACAATAAAAATAATTGCTTTAAATGCTTTACTTTTATTCATTTTTCTCTACATCCTTTCTTAATCCTTTTTTTAATAGGTCTGATATTGTTTTAGCCAACATTTGTTCATTTAATCCTTTTTCTTTTGTATTCCATTCTATTATTAATGCTATATACATTTTGTATATTAAAAATGTCATTACATCTATGTCTTCATATTCTATGTATCCTTTTTCTTTTGCTTTTTGTAGTTTGTTTTTTATGTAGTTTTGTATTTTTCCATCTATCATGCTTAAACTATCTGTTATTATTGGATTTTTTATTAGTTCTGCTTCTTTTGCTATTATGTTTAAAAAGTCTTGATTTTTTCTGTATTTAAGAATTTCATATATAGCTTGATTTACTGTTTCAAAAAATTCTAAGTTTTTTGCTTCTATTTCTTCTACTATTTTTTCCATGTTTTTTATTTCTTCTTGTATAAAGTATTTTAAAAGCTCTTCTTTACTGCCAAAGTACATATATATTGTTTTTTTGGTTACTCCTGCTTCTTTTGCAATTTCATCCATTGAGACTTTTTTGAATCCAAATTTATGAAATAGTTTTCTTGCAGCTTCTATTACCTGGTCTCTTTTCATTTTATCATCCCTTTCTTGACCATTGTTTCTTTTGTATTTATGTTACTAGTATACCATTCCAGTAACTTAGTATACTATATTTATATGTTTTTGTCAACCTTTTTGCTATTTTTTCTTCAATTTGACATGCTTTACATAAAATAGTATAATTTATATGGTACACATTAATATTTTTATTAAACTAGGAGGATAAATTAATGCTTGATTGGGAATCAATGTACACATTTAATAAGATTTTGGGTATTAAGCATGGGAGGTATTTTGAAGACTTACGGAATTTGCAAAAAGCAATAGATAAAAGAGGCAGGCTTTCTAAATCGTATTTTTCAAAGCCTGAAAATTCTTGTGTCTTTGTAGATGAGAATTCATGGTATTCTAAAGCAGATTTAGCTGAGGTAAAACATGAATTACTACTTCTTTTAGTGCCGAATGCTTTAAATGGATTTGCAGTTACAAGCCATGGTACAAGAGTGTTTCATGCTCTTGCAATTTTGAAGGTAGATAAGACTTCTATCGAAAAAGCTACATGCGAAGATTGTTTTTGTCAAAATGCTTGTGTAGATTTGTGGCAGTTAGACGATGGTTCTGTTAAGGCAGGAAATATAATTACAACTTTAGGTGATGATATTTTTAATTTTCTTTTGAAAATAAGAAATACTGCCAAAAACAACCGTCATTTTGACGAAGCATTATTGAAAGAAATGTTTAAAACCTTGGAACCTTTAAATGATGGCTCAGACTCGTTTTATTTGTTTGTTCAATCAGCTTATTTAAATATTTTAAAAGCTTGTAAAAGTCTTTTAAAGTAATCTTGGTTTTCCCCGCTGGCTTTTGCTGGCGGGGTTTTTGAATATTTTTTTTTACATACTATGTTTGTAAAGGATTAGAAATAAAACTTCTGGTAATGTTTTTGCTGTTAAACCTATTTGTTCTCATCTTGGTTGTTTACTTACTTGGAATAATTTAGATAAAACTTGGGATTGTCCTTGTCATGGCTCTAAATTTAGTTATAGGGGTGAAAATCTTTATAATCCAGATTTTAAAAATTTGGAAACTTTTGATATTTAATTTGTATTGACTTAAAACTTTTTTATTGCTATAATTTTCATAATATTACATTTAGATAAAGTAGGTTTAGGAGGTACAAAAATGATAAATACGTCTACAGTTTCTTTGAATAAGGAATTTGTTTCGACTTTAAGAGAACTTAATAATAGAGAACAAGATGAAATAAAGATTATTTCGGCAATGTTTATTAATTCTTGTAAAAATATAAAAGAAAAAAAGATTAATTTGTTTTATGAAAGTATTTTTGGGCAGATTTCTTTTTATGGAAAAAGTATAGATTCTTTTTCTGGTGAAATAAATAAAATTGTAACTGCTTATGATAGTTTAATAGAAAATGTTTTAAATTTATATGTTACACGTTTTATTGCATTAATTAATGAACTTCAGAATTTATATGGTAATCAAAAAATTTCTATTACAAATTGTAAAATTTCTGTTGACTCTAAAAATGAGGTAAAAAAAGCTGCTTCTGAATATAGAGTTGATAATTATGAAGTTCTTATACAAGAGTGTAAAAAACAATTATTGCAATGTAAAAAAAGTATGGAAGAAGATATAAATGTTTTATTTTATGACAAAGGTAATGCTTTAGCTTTGAAAAAAACTAGCATTTTCCAGAAAATTAAAAATTTATTTACTGGAAGTAAAAAGGTTTCCGAATTGGTTATGAATCCATTATATGTTGAACTTAATAATTTAAAATCTAATGTTGATATTAGAAGTGAAAAAATTTCTAAAAAAACACTTGATGATATTTCTATTATTGAAGATGGTGTTATACAAACTAAGTCTATATTTAGTAGTATGTTAAAGGAGTATGGTATTAATGGATGATAATTTTGGTAGAATGATTTTAGATGGAAAGCTTTTAGATCTTAATAAGGCAAGTGATTCGGAGCTTCAAAATGCAATTAAGTTTTTACAAGATGAACAAGATAAGAAAAAAAATAAATTAAAAAACATTTTAGAAAAAATGAGTGAGGATATGTAATTATGGATGAAAATACTAAAAGCGATAATCTTGCGGAAATAAAGAAATTAGAAGATGCAAAAAAAGAATTAATTAATAATATCAAAGAAGAACAAGACCCTAATAATAGAATGAAGTATATGTCTGAATTAGAGTCAATCGAAGAAGAACTTACTGATTTTAAAGATAAGCAAATTCATGAACTAGAGAAAGCTAAAAAGCAGTTGATTAATGGTATAAAAAGTGAAAAAGATCCTTCAAATAAAATGAAGTATATGGCGGAATTAGAATCAATTGAAGAAGAATTATCTGATTTAAAAGATTCTAATATGATTGATGAAGAAAAAAATTCTAAAGATGAAAATTCGGAAGAACTTGAATCTGATGATAAACAAGTAGAAAGTTCGGATGAAATTGAATCTAATGATAAACAAGTAGAAAATTCGGATGGCACTAAAACAAAATCTAAAAATAAAGAAGAAAAAGGGAAAAAAATTGTTGAAGAAAATTCTCAAGAACAAGACGAAGTTCAAGAGGAAATTCAAAAGGAAATTCAAGAGGAAATTCAAAATGAGATTCCAGCTGAACAACCTGAAATGGATTCAGATGAAATTGTTCCTCCTTCTCCTGAAGAATATGATAATATGATTAAAGATAATTTAGAAAATGAAGAAAATTCTTTTGATTTTGATGATATTCCTTATTTTTCTGATGAAACTATTTCCCAAAAAACCGCAAGGCTTGCTAAAGAATATACTGTTACTCAAGCAAGAGCTGTTAAAACAGGAGCTAAAAACTGGGCTCATAGAACTGTTGATAATGCTAAGGAGGCTGTTTTAAATTCGACTCCTGTACGCATAGCTCGTGGTGTAAAAAATGTTGGCAAAAAGATTTTTCATGGCTTTAAAACTGCTGGTTTAATTACTTTAGGCGTAGGTGTTATTTCTGCCGAAGCTATTCAAAAAGCTGTTCATACTATAGAAAAAGCAGATTCGCAAAGTATTAAAAATGTTGTAAATTCAAGCAGAGATAATGCTAATGCTCTTTTAGATAAATTGGAAGATAGGATTGAAGATAAAAATAAACAAATTGAAGAAATGCAGAATCAAAATAGACGTGAATATGATGTTTCTGAAAGATAACTGCTTGATTTATAAAACCCCAAATTTATTAAACTTTTTAATAAATTTAGGGTTTTATCATTTTTTTAGAATATCGAAATAACTGTGTAAACTCTATATTCTCCCCTTTTTTTTATTTTGTTGCTTCTTTTTTTATGTTTTCTATAAATTCATTTGCATCTATTGCTCCAATGTCGCCTTCTCCTCTTTTACGTACTCCAACTTGATTGTTTTCTACTTCTTTTTCTCCTATAATTAGCATATATGGTATTTTGCTAAGTTGTGCTTCGCGAATTTTATATCCTATTTTTTCTTTTCTATCATCTAATTCTACCCTTATACCAGATTTACGTAAGTTTTCTGTTATTTTTAGAGCATATGGTCTTTGTTTGTCTGTTATTGGCATTACTTCTACTTGAACTGGTGCAAGCCATACCGGTAAGATTCCTTTTGTTTCTTCAAGTAAGAATGATATAAATCTATCTGAACTTCCAAGTATTGCTCTATGTATTACAACTGGTCTATGTTTTTCACCATCTTCTCCTATATATTCTAGTTCAAATCTTTCTGGTAATGCAAAGTCTAACTGACATGTTGGTATTGTAACATCATGGTTTAGTGCTGTTTTTATTTGTATGTCGATTTTTGGACCGTAAAATGCTGCTTCTCCTTCTGCTTCGTAGAAGTCTATATTTAGTTCTTTTAATATTTCTCTTAATTGACTTTCTGCTGTTTCCCACATTTCGTCATTGTCTATGTATTTTTCTTTGTTGTTTTTGTCTCTTAATGATAATCTATAACTAAATGCTGATTGAGGAAATCCAAAGTCTTCTTGGTATACTTCTTTTATTAGGCTTAGTACTTTTCCAACTTCTTCTTTTATTTGGTCTGGTCTTACAAATAAGTGTGCATCGTTTTGGCACATTTGGCGAACTCTTTCTAGTCCACAAACGCTTCCGCTGTCTTCATATCTAAAGTCATTTGCAAGTTCTCCTATTTTTATTGGTAGGTCTCTATATGAGTGCATTTTGCTTTTATATATTAACATATGATGTGGACAGTTCATTGGTCTTAATACCATTTCTTCGTCTCCCATTTTCATCATAGGGAACATGTCATCTTTGTAGTGATCCCAATGTCCTGATGTTTTGTATAATGCTACATTTGCTAAACTTGGTGTGTATACATGTTGGTAACCTAAAGCTAGTTCTTTGTCTTGTATATATCTTTCTAATACTCTTCTAATTGTTGCTCCTTTTGGTAAATATAAAGGAAGTCCTGAACCTACTAATTTATGTGTCATAAATAGTTCTTGATCTTTTCCTATTTTTCTATGGTCTCTTTCTTTTGCTTCTTCTAGTTTTGCTAAATATTCTTCTACTTGACTTGCTTTTGGAAATGATATTGCATATATTCTTTGTAGCATTTTATTATGTTCATCACCTCTCCAATATGCTCCTGAAGAAGATAGGATTTTTACAGCTTTTATTTTTCCTGTGCTCATTAAATGTGGTCCAGCACATAAATCCGTAAATTCTCCTTGTTTGTAAAATGAAATTTCTTCACCTTCTGGTAAGTCTTTTATTAATTCTACTTTGTATGGTTCGTTTCTTTCTTCCATAAATTTTATTGCTTCTTCTCTTGGAAGTGTAAATCTTTCTATTGGTAAATTTTCTTTTATTATTTTTTTCATTTCTGCTTCAATTTTTTCTTTGTCTTCATCTGTAAAGTTTTTTTCTACATCAAAATCGTAGTAAAATCCTTCGTCTATTGATGGACCTATTGCTAATTTTGTATCTTTTTTTAATCTTTTTATTGCTTGCGCCATTATGTGTGATGTTGTATGCCAGTATGCTTTTTTTCCTTCTAATGAGCTTTCAAATGTATGTATTTCTAATTTGCAATCTTTGTTTATAATATATCTTAGGTCTACTACTTTTCCATCTGCGCTTGCACATGTTGCAACACGAGCTAGTCCCCCGCTTATTTCTTTTGCAATGTCATATACACTTTTTTCGTTTTCAATTTCTTTTATGCTTCCATCTTTTAATGTTATTTTAATCATAATTATTCCTCCTTTTTCTTTTTTTGATGCAAAAAAGCTCCTATAGATACTTTTTTGCATCTATAGGAGCGTATTATACGCGGTTCCATCCTTTTTTGTTCTTAATTAATAGAATTATAACGTATTCTCTACGTCTAGCTTATTCACTAGAAATATGAAGAGGTAGTTTTTCAAATAGTTTTACTTTGGTTAGCTTTCAGCCTATGACTAACTTTCTCTTTTAAAGATATTTTCTATTTTACTTTTCTCTTACTATTTTTTGTATTATGTTAATATAATATTACATTATTTTATTTTTGTCAACTGTTTTTAATCTTCTTCTCCTTTTAATTTTTCTGCTCTGTCTGCAGCTATAAGGTTGTCTATCATTTCGTCTAAATCTCCGTTTAAGAAGTTTTCCATTTGATATATACTAAATCCTATTCTATGGTCTGTTATTCTTCCTTGAGGATAGTTATATGTACGTATTTTTTCGCTTCTGTCTCCTGATCCTACTTGTGATTTTCTTGCATTTGCTATTTCTGAATCTTGTTTTGATTTTTCTATATCATATAGTCTTGATTTTAATAAATTCATTGCATATTCTCTGTTTTGTAATTGTGAACGTTGTGTTTGACATTCTGCAACTATTCCTGTTGGAATGTGAATTAATCTTACGGCTGACGATGTTTTGTTTATGTGCTGTCCTCCTGCTCCTGAAGCTCTAAATACTTCCATTTTTATATCTGCTGGATTTATATCTATTTCTACATCTTCTACAACTGGAAGTACTGCAACTGTTGCTGTTGATGTGTGTATTCTTCCACTGCTTTCTGTGTCTGGTACACGTTGTACTCTATGTACTCCACTTTCAAATTTTAATCTACTATATGCACCTTTACCTGTTACCATGAATGATATTTCTTTATATCCACCTAATTCCGTAGCATTTTCGTTTAGTATTTCTATTTTCCAATGTTTTCTTTCTGCGTACATTCCATACATTCTAAATAGTGTTCCTGCAAATAGAGCTGCTTCTTCTCCTCCTGCTCCACCTCTTATTTCACATATTACGCTTTTGTCATCATTTGGGTCTTTTGGAATTAATAGTACTTTTAGTTCTTCTTCTACTTTTGATAGTTTTTCTTTTGATGAGTAGTATTCTTCTTCTGCAAGTTCTTTCATCTCTGGATCTTCTATCATTTCTTTTGCTTCTTTCATGTTGTTTAATATTTCTTTGTATTCTCTATATTTTTGTACTACTTCTTCCATGGAACTATGTTCTTTTACTAGTTTTCTCCATTCATTTGTGTTTGCTATTATCTTAGGATCACTAATTTGTGTATTTAATTCGTCATATCTTTTCTCTACAAATTCTAATTTTTCAAACATAAATCTCTTTCCTTTCTTAAATCTTTTTTATTATACTACGTTTTTTGCTTTTAAACAATAGAAACACTTAATTTTTTAAGATTAAGTGTTTCTTTTTATTTTAATTATTATCATCATCTATTGGTCCAAATAGTTCATCAAATTTTGCTTCTAATTCTTTTTGTAAGTCATATTCGTCCTCTGGATCTGAGTTCATTGGTAATATTGGTGCATTTTCGTCAATGTCTATGTCATCTAATGATAATATATCATCATTTTTATTTTTTTCTACAGGTATTGTATTTTTTACCTTTTCTTTTTTTACTTCCTTTTTTTCTTCTGGTTCATCATCAAATAAATCGTCTAAAGATTCTACTTTTAGGTCTTTTACTGTCTCTTGGTCTTTTTCTTCTACATAAGGGTTGTATGGATTGAATTTTCTCCAATTTCCTCTTTCTATTTCTCCAATGTCATTATGGCTTATTTCTAGTGCTGCCATTTCTTTTGCCATTGGTTTTTTAAAGTAATAGTATTTTGGCGCTTTTACTGGTCTTATTCCTTTTTCGAATATTATACATAAATCGTTGTTCATTCTTCTTAATTCGTCTGGTGTCATTAGGGCTCTTGCCATTATTTGCTCTGAATCACTTGTTCCTGTTTTTTTGTGTTGTTTATCTCTATTTACTGATGTACTACCATGTGATATTGTCTTTTCCCCTAAGGCTTTTGAGAAATATTCTACTGTTTTTTGTGAGTTACTTCCTAAAAATACGTGTGTATCACAGTTTCCTATTATTGTTTCATGTGCTTTATCATATATTGCTTCTAGTTGATCTAGGTTTTGTAATATAACACTAAATGATATTCCTCTACTTCTTGATGTAGATATTTTTTTATCAAAGTCTGGTATTCTTCCTATGTTTGCAAACTCGTCTAGAATAAAGTATGTACGTTCTTTTAGTCTTCCTCCATTGTTGTCTGCAAAGTCATATAGTTGTTGTATCATTTGAGCGAAAAAGATTGTTAGTAAGAAGTCATATGCTCCATGTGTATCTGATGATATAACATATACTGCTGTTTTTTCGCTTCCTATATCTTCAAAGTTTATTGTATCTGTAGATGTTAGTTCTGCTATTTCTTTTGAATCGAATTTTCCAAGTTTTGATTGTAGTGTACTTAAAATTGAACTATATGTTTTTTCTGGTGCTATTTCTATTGATTTATAGTTCATTCTTGCTGGATGGTCATATGGTAGTTGGCTCATTAAGTCTGTAAGTAAGTTGCTTCCTCCATTTGTATTTGCTGCTCTTACCATTTCCGCACAGCTTGCTAGGTTTTGTTCTTCTTCTGGTCTTGTTGCCATTAAATAATATATAAGTGCTTTTAATAGTGTTTCTGCTGAGTCATCCCAGAAAGGATCTGATCCTCCACCTTCTGTTTTTTGACCTTTAACTATTGTGTTTGCAATTACGTCTACATCGATTTCTGATGATATGTGTAACAATGGATTATATCCATCACTAAATTGCGGATGTACTAAGTTTAATACTTTTATTTTGTATCCATGTTCTTTTAAGTATCCTGCTGTTCTGTCATATAGTTCTCCTTTTGGATCTGTAAATACGTATGACCCTAACATTTGGTGTGCATTTGGTATTGAATATGATGCAGATTTACCAGAACCTGATCCTCCGACTACTAGTACGTTTACGTTTCCTCTTTTATCAAGTGGCAAATAGTTATTTTCCGCAAGGATTATTCCTGATTTTTTGCTTAATACTTGATACTGTTCTCCATTTTCACTCCAATCACTTGAACCATGTTCTATGTTATCATATCTGTGTTTAGGCATTAATTTGAATATTCCTATTATTAATATTATTGCATAAAATAATGTAAATCCAAATAAGTTTTTAATGTAGTCCATTATTATTCCGTATTCTACCATTGATTTAAAACCTTTTGCTGGATTTGTTGCAGCATTCATAAATACTGTAATAAATGAATCCATATCAAATTTTCCTAGCATTACTTTTGTATAACATCCGCATGTCCAAGGCATGATAAATACTATAGCTAATAATAGCCATAGTATTAGTCCTACTATTAAAGTTGTTTTTCCTTTTTTTAGTGCTGTTTCTACTTTATAATTCATATTTCTCACCCTTTTCTTTGGTTATATATTATTCTCTTCTTTCACTAGCTTCACTATTTGTTTTTTCAGCTGGTTGTTTAGCAGCTTTAAAAGATGCATCTCTTGTTATAGGCTTTATTTCTGCACTAGCTGATATTAAAAGCTCATATTTTTTGTTTCTGTTTCTTACTTTTTCATTTGATACAGCTGTTAGAACTACTCTTTCATTTTCTTTTAGTGGTTCTCTAACACCTTTTCTTCTTATTCCAGCTCTTTCAGCTTCGACTTTTCTAATTAAAGCCTCTTTTTCTTTTTCTGTCATTCTAGAATCCTCCTTAATTCTTTTCGTCTCTTATTTCAAACGCGAAATAAGACTTGTATGGTTTTAATTTACATTTTCCTTTTACTTCTTCAGCTTCATCATCATAATATAAAACTGGTTTTATTTCTTCTGTAGTTTCAGGGTCTATTATTGTAATTGCCCTTTTTAAGTTTGGTGTGTATGTAAAGTCTCTTAATTCTGTAGGTTCTTCTGAGTATATTGTATTAAATTTAAATGGAATTGGTTTTTTAGCTATTTTTATTTCGTCATTAATAAGAACTCCACTATTTATAACAACTTTTTCTTTTGCAAATGAAAAAATTATTAGTTGGTTTCCTCCATCTTGTGGGTCATCAACATAAAATGTTTTCTTTTTTAGGTCTCCGACTAATTGTTCTGTTGAACGTAATCTTTCTACAGTGTATTTAGGATATTTTTTTAGGTATTCCTTTCTTGTTTTATATATCTCATAAATTACTGTGTTCACTCCTTTTGGGTCTGTTATGCTAAAATGTTTTCCTTTCCATGATTCCATTTTATTTTCCTCCATTTTCTATGATTTTATAACATAGATTATTCCTTTGTATAGCCATTATTTATTATAACAAGTTTTCTATTTTATGTCAATAGCATTAACAAAAATCTATATTTTTCTAGGATTGAAGCTTGATACTGTACTTAGTTTTTCAAATAATTTTTTTTCTTCTTTACTTAGTTTTTTAGGAACCATTATATTTACCTTTACTACAAGATCCCCTCTACTTCCTTTTCCATCTTTATACCCTTTTCCAGATATTTTTAGTACTTCTCCTGTTTCAATTCCTTCTGGTATGTAAACTACTGTTCCTTCATCTATTGAATATACTGTTGTTCTTGTTCCAAGTGCTGCTTCCCATGGTGTTAGATATAAATTTGTGTATAAATCATTTCCTTTTAACTTGAATTTTTCGTTGTCTTTTATATTTACTTTTATAAATAAGTCTCCATTTTTTCCACCATCTGTTCCTTCTTTTCCTTGACCTAATAATCTTATTTTTTCACCATTTCTTAGTCCTGCAGGTATTGTTACCGTAAATACTTTCATTTTTCCATCTACTGTTCGTAGAGATATTTTTTTGTCTAAACCATAAAATACTTCTTCTATATCTACATCTATACTTGTTTCTATATTTTCTCCTTTTATTGGTGCTTTTTCTGTTTTGTTTTCATTTTTTCTTATTATATTATCACTGTTTCCAAAAAACATGTTAAAAAATTCACCAAATGATGAGTTTGATTTTTTATTTTCTTCTTTATATTGTTGTTGTTTTATTTTCATGTTATTTCTGTTCCATATTCTGTCGTATTTTCTTTTTGATGTGCTATCTGATAGTATTTTGTATGCTTCGTTTATATCTTTTATTTTCTCCTCAGCTAGTTTGTCTTGTACATTTAAATCTGGATGATTTTTTTTCACCGCTAGTCTATACGCATTTTTTATTTGCTCTGAAGATACTTTATTTGTCTTTAGTTCTAATATTTTATAATAGTCTTTAAATACCATTTTTTCTTCTTAGCCCCCTTTTTAGCCGATTTTTCCTATTTTTCAAGTGTTTTAACTTAAAACGTATTGTTTTATTATCCAAATTTAAAAGTGGTTTCATTATATCAGCTAAATATAAAAAAATCCATAGTTTTTATGGATTTTTTGTATTTTATTTTATTCATCTATTAACCCAAAGCCAGTTGATACAAATCTTGTTTTATGTGCTCCTGTACTGTCTACAGGGTCATTTATTAATTCATAGTTTACAGTCATTGCAGTAGATGTTCCTCCATCTAAGTTTGCAGCATTATATGCTCCATAATTTTTCATTATTTCTATTAAGTCATCCATGTCTGCTCCTGGTCTTGTTACTGTTCTTCCATCTACTACTAAAAATAAAACTATTCCATCTTTTCTTTGTCCAATTGCAGTTCTTGGTGCTGTTCCCCATCCACCATTTCCTACAACTCCGGATGCTTTTCCATTTACTATTAGGAATGGCCCACATGTTACGGCATCTCTAATATTTAATGATTTTGCTGATTTTTCTGTACATTTTGATGATAATACTAGTTTGTTGTCTGTATCAAATCCTATTATTCCTCCTGCACCTGCGTAGTAATATGATGTCATTAATTTTCCTCTTGAATATGTAATTCCTAATGGATTTGCAGCATTACTGCTGTAGTTTGGATCGTCAAATCCTCCTCCATTTATAGCTACTACTGCTTTATTATTTTTTGCCATTGTAGTTAGATATTGTCCACTAGTTCCTATTTTTGCTGTTACAAGTGTGTGTATTTTTGATGGATCATATATTACTGCTAAGTATCCGCTATATCCTTTTCCTTTTATTTCAATTAATTTATATTTATCATTTTCGTTTTCTTTTTCTAAAACTGCTTTTTCATATTCGTTTTCATATGTTTTTTCTTCTGTTACACCCACTACTATTGCATTTGTGTCTGTATCTTCTTGTATTTCTTCTACAGTATTATTTTTCATTACTTGGTTTATTGTATCTTCATCATAGAAAAGATACGCAATCCATTGATGGGTCATTGTTGTCATAGCTGATGTTATTAACCAATCTCTAAACCCATTATATGGACCATAAAGTAATATACCCAATGAACTAATTCCGATTATTGCTAATACTAATATTGTTATTAGTATATTTTTTAGTATATTATTTTTTTTCTTTTTTTCTTCTTTTTTTGTATCTATTTTTATTTCTTCTTCATCTAGTTGTCCCATTATTTGATTCATATGTTTTCCATCCTATCTTTTTTTAGTTTTCTATTTAATTTTACTATATTAGTTTTATAAGTTCAATATTTTTTATATTTTTTCACATAACACTTTTTTCCAACAATGTAATTTTTTGTTCATTTTCAGTATCAATTTTTGCCTTTATTCCAATCGGTATAACTTTTTTTTGAGGGATATGACCAAAATTATATGATTTTATTATTGGAAATTCGTATTTTTTTTCTGAGTCTTCTAAGACATCTTTAACTATTTGTTCTAATTCAATTTTACTTTCATGTTCGTAGCTTCCTATCCATAGTCCTTTTATTTTATCAAATACTTCATTTTGCTTCATGTAATATAAAAAATTACTTACAAACTTTGGATTAGATTCTTCTGCTAAGTCTTCTATAAATAATATTTTGTTTTGGAAATTTATTGAATATTTTCCACATACCATTTCCCTAATACAATTTAAGTTTCCTCCTATTAAAATTCCTTCAGCTGTTTTATTTATTGGTGATTTTTTTATTACCTTAAAAATATCATTTTCCATATTTAAATCTGGCTTACCATCAACTAATTTTTCTTTTATATCATTAAAAACTTCTTTATCATCCCAATCTGAAATTGCCTTGAAAGTAGAACCATGAAATGTTACTAAACCTGTTTTTTCATATATCATATTTATAAGAAATGTTGAATCACTAAAACCACAAAATATTTTGGGATTTTTTTTAATTAGGTCATAATTAATATATTCAAAAATCGTATTTGAATTTTCTCCGCCTTTCGCACAGAAAATTGCTTTTACTTCTTTATTTTCAAATGCTAGATTTAAATCTTCTGCTTTTTCCTTAGGGGTAGAGCCGTATCCTAATTTATTTGAAAATATATTTTTGCCATATATTACTTTTATTCCAAGTTCTTCAAACTTTTTTTCTGTTTGCTTTAAAAATTTTTCATCATCCTTTTGCACACAATTTGATGGTGCTATTACTGCTATTATATCTCCTTTTTTTAATTTATCTGGTATCATTTTTCCTCCATTTTTATTTTAACATTATAATTGCAGTTGAAAGTCCGTATTTTTTTCCTTCTGCTCTATATGAATGTATATATTTTTTATTACATACTGAGCAAATATTACAGTCTTCTATATTTTCTTCTAAAATACCTGCGTTTTTTAATATTATTTTATTTATTTTTACTGTATCTATATACCATTTTTCTCCTTTTTTTTCAATAAATTCTTCTACATTTCCTAGTTTTTTAAATTTATCATAATAAATGTCATATACATCTTTGTCAACTTCAAAGTGACATTTTCTTATACTTGGGCAAATACATACAATTATGTCTTTAGGGTTACAATCATATTCTTTTTTCATTTTTTCGATTGTTTTTACTGAGATTTCTTGAATTGTACCTCTCCAACCAGAATGGACATTTGCTATTACTTTTTTTATTGGATCAAAAAATAAAAGTAATATGCAGTCTGCATTTGTAGTTGAAAGAATTATGTCTTTTTGATCAGTTATTAATCCATCTGTTTTCTCTGTTGTTTCTGAAACTTTTTCATTTGAATCTATTTTTTTTACTATTTTAATATTATCTGTATGTGCTTGACTCGCTTTATATATGTTTTGATAATTTAACTCATTTGCTTCACATAAAGTTTGATAGTTTTTTAAATTTTCTATATATATTTCATTTTCTAATGGCGTTTTATTCGCCTTATATGTTCTATAGTTTTTATCTATCCCTAATGAATAAGCATGTGTTATTATGTCTGAATATTTAAGTAATTTTTTAAATTGTAAATATTCCTGATTTTGCTTTTTTATGTGTAAAACTATATTGTTTGATAAATCCATACTTATCACTCTCCTTTTTTTATTATATCTTCTTTTGTTTTTTTATTTATAAAATTGTATTCTGTTTTAAATATTCCTGAGTTAAATCCACACATATTTTTATAACTACAATATTCGCATGGAGTTTTTGGTTTTTTATAGTATGGTTTTAATTCTATATTTCCATTTAATATTTCTTCTGATATTTCTTTTATTGTATTTATTACATAACTTTGTAATTTATCAAACTCTTCTTTTGTTGCCATACTACTTTTTTTAGGACTTAAATTTCCTTCTTTATCTAAATATGCTGGAATTATTTTTGAAGATGTTGATGGTAATAAATTTTCGTCTTGCATTTTTGCTATTTTTACATCTGCCAAAATTAATCCTTTCATTTTAAAATTATTTCTAATTTTTTCTTCTATTTCTTCATCAGATAATTTTTTTTCTGATTTTATCATTTGTTCTAACAAATTAAAATATAATATTCCTGCTGGTATAAAATCTTCTATCTTACACATTGCATCTAAATATGTTATTAATTGTAACTGTAAACCTGCATATATATTTGTATAATCTAAGTCTTTTATTGATGATTTATAGTCAATTATTCTTATATATTTATCATTTCCATTTTTTGCAATGTCTATTCTATCTATTTTTCCTACAATTTCTACGTTTTTTCCACTGTCTAATGTTATATTTATAGGTTTATAATTTCCTTTCTCATCAAAAGATACTTCTGTTCCTAGTACTTCAAATTCTCCAGATTTTAATCCAATTATTATATATTTTAATGCTTTTAAAATTATTCTTTTTAATCTTTTTACTAAAAGTTTATATTTTTCTGTTGCATTAAATATGTAATTTTTATTATTTTCTAATTTGTCATTAATTATTTTATTTACAATTTTGGTTACAGTTTCATCATCTATATTTTTTATATTAATATTTTGTTTATTAGTTTCTTCAAAAAAAGAATTAATTACTTCGTGCATAAATGAACCTGTATCTAAATTTTTCACTTTTAATTCTTCTTTTTCTTTTATTTTTAAACTGTATTGTAAAAAATATTCATATGGGCAAGATTTAAATGTTTCTAATTTTGATACACTTGTTTTTAATTTATTTCCATATAATTTTTGTATATTTTCTTTTTTTATTTTTTCTGGCATTTTTAAATATTTTATATATTCAATATTATTTTTTAATAATTTTTTATATTTTTCATTTTCGTTAAAATATTTATAAAAAATAAAAATATTATTTTTTTTATTTTTTTCATCATCATAAAAATATATTTGTGATATAAAATCTTCATATAATTTATTTTCATTTATTAAATAATTTTCTTTTTCTAAAATATCACTTTTTTCTTTTAATAATGGAAATATTTTTTTTATTTTTGAAATTAATGTTGATGGTCTTAATGATTTTCCATCTGTATCTGATTGACAATATGATAAAAATATTTTTTCTTCCGCTGTTGTAAATGCTTTGTATATATTAAAATTATCATCATATAAATTTTCTAATGTTCCTTTTGCTATTTCTAAATTATGTTCTTTTAAACATTTTCTATTTTCGTCATTAAAAAATCCTTCGTCTTTATTTATACTTGGAAAAACTCCGTCATTTAAACCAATTATAAATATTGCTTTTATTTTGTGTGTTCTTGTTCTTTCTGTATCTCCTATTGTTACGGCATCTTGATTTGCTGGTATTTTTCCTAGGTCACTATTTTTTAATCCTATTTTAAATATTTTGTAAAAATTGTCTAGTGTCATTTCTTCATCACCAAATATATTTATAATTTCATCAAAAATATTTATTACAATTTCATAACTTATTTTATATTCTTTTGCTAATTCAAAATTATTTTTTTCTTCAAGTTCTTTTATTTTTTTATTTAATTTTTTTTCTATATTTTGTTCTATTAAAAATAAATATATTTCTTTTATTATATTTTTTATATTTTGTTTTTTATTTATTTTTTTTTCTAATTTAATTATTGGATTAATTATTTTTTTTCTATTTTCATTTAAATAATTAATTTTTTCTTTTTCATTATTTTTTTCACAAGTAAAATCTTTTTTAAATTTATTATTTTTTATTCCATATTTTATACAATATTTTTCTAAATTAAATATATCATTTTTATCTACTTCAATAAAATCATTTTTTAAATAATTAAATACAGTTTCATATGAATAATTTTTTAAAATTATTTCTATAATACTTAAAATATATCTTATTAATATATTTTGATTTAAATCTTTTTTTTCATCAATAAATACAGGTATTTCGTATTTAGAAAAAATAGCTTTAACAAGCGAAGAATAACTATTTAAATTTTTTGTTATCACTCCTATTTCATTAAATTTATATTTTTTCTTTTTTACTAAATTAATTATATTTTGTGCAATATATTCAATTTCTGTATATTGATTTTGAGCTAAAAATAAATTAATATTTTCTGGTTCTTTTTCGTATTTTTTTATTTTTAAATTGTATAAATAATTTTCAATATAAATTAATTCATTATTTTTAAATCTATTTAATTTATTTAAATTTATTTTTTCTATTTTATTATTTTTATTTACTAAATTTAATATTTTATTTAATGTTATTTTATTTGAATAAAATATATCTTTATTTGGATTTGAATTTTCTTCTATTTCGTCTATACAAAATGTTATTGTTAATTCTTTAGAAATATTTAATAATTCTTTTATTATTTCTAATTCTTGTTTTGTAAATCCCATAAATTCATCTATATATATTATTGAATTATTAAACAAATCTACCTTTTCGATATTTTGTGAAAGTTTTGTTAATAAATCTGTTTCATCTATATATTTATCTTTTATATTTTCATTAAAATTTTTATATATTAAAATTATATCTTGTAATTTAATTTTCAAATAATTATCTTTTATATTTATTATTTCATTTTCTAAGTCATTTACTAATATTCCATTTTTTTTAAATTCTGATATGGTTCTCATTGCTAGTTCGATATTTTCATCTGATTTATTTAATAAATTTAAATTCTTCTTTTCTTTTTGTAATATCGAATAAATTAACATCGCTTTTCCACATTTTGTTAAATTATTGTAGATATTTCCTCCAATTTCATTCATTACCCTATAGGCCATTCTGTTAAAAGATATTATTTCTGCATTTATAATCGATTTTCTATTTTCCATTATTTTTTTCTCAGCAGTAAAAGAGAACTGTTCTGGAGTAATTATATAAATTTTATTTTTTTCTCCTGCTTTTATTTTTTCATTTATTTCATTAAATATAAAACTACTTTTTCCTGTACCTGCTTTTCCATATATTATTCTTAATGACATTTTTTTCACCTTCTTTCGAAAAATTATATAAACTTTAATAAGAAAAGTCAATTATTATATTGTAAATTTTAATTAATTAAATTGATTTTAAAAATTAATTATAGTATAATTTATTCAGGATAAAATTTTATGAGGAGAAATACTATTATGAAAAAAGAAATTTTTGACTTTTATGATAGAACGTCATTAAAGTCCTATAATTTGGATAAAACTATGCAAGATCAATTAAATGCTTTGGGATCACTTGATGTTTTTACAAGGAAACATTGTGAAAATGTTGCTGCAATTACATGTAGATTATGCGAGTACCTACATTGTTCTAAAGGATTTACTGAATATTGCACAATTTGTGCATATTTACATGATATAGGAAAGATTTTTATTCCTGCTGAAGTTCTGCAAAAGCCTGGAAAGCTTACGGACGAGGAATATGCTATTATAAAAACTCATACAACTATCGGTTATGAAATGTGTATGAAGGATTTAAAACTAAGACCATATGCTGCTGGTCCATATTATCATCATGAAGCTTTAAACGGAACCGGATATCCCCAAGGATTAACAAAAAAAGATATTCCATATGAAGCACAAATTATACGAGTTGCAGATGAATATGATGCTATAGTTAGTAAAAGACAATATAAATCTCACATTGGAATTTCAGATACTTTAAAAATTCTTATAGAAAATTCTCATCCGAGTAAGCCAATTCCTCAATCTGCTGTTTTAAAAGAAGTTACTAATAATGCTAAACTTGGAAAAAATAACCCTGCGATTGTAAAAGTTTTGATAAAAGTTGTATTAGATGATATTTATTACGAAATATCTTGTACACAAGATTATATTGAATATTTAAAAGAAAATATAAAACGACTTGAAAATGCTCGTAAATATTACGATAAAATGTTAAAAAGCAAATCAAATGATAAAAAAGATTATTTTAGAGAATATGTAAAAGTATTTTTACAAGAAAATGAAACGGT
This sequence comes from uncultured Clostridia bacterium, assembly GCA_934141475.1. GTDB lineage: Bacteria > Bacillota > Clostridia > TANB77 > CAG-508 > CAG-269. Next base: position 4,554 of record CAKPCG010000003.1, on the reverse strand, counting down.
TGATAATTTTTTAAATATTTACCAAAATTATAAAGATGCTTTAGTTCTTAGACAAAATAAAATTGATACTTTATATGGTGAAATTAAAGTTATAAAAAAATTAAAAGTTTAAACATATTTAAAAGAAAAATTAATTTAAAATGATTTTAAATTAATTTTTCTTTTTTATTTATTCTTCTAAGCCAAAACTTACTCCCAACGCATTATTTATTTTATTCATTACAAATTTATCATCTATGTGTCCTATTTTTTCCTTTAGTCTGCTTTTATCTATAGTTCTAATTTGCTCAGTTAAAACAACAGAATTACTTTTTAGTCCCTGTGAATCTCCTTTAATTTCTATATGTGTTGGAAGTTTCGTTTTGTTAGTTTGTGATGTAATCGCAGCAGCAATTACAGTTGGACTGTATTTATTCCCTAAGTCATTTTGGATTATTAAAACAGGGCGTACTCCTCCTTGTTCAGAACCCACAACAGGACTTAGATCTGCATAAAACATATCGCCTCTTTTTATTGTCATAATATTCACTCCCACTATTAGCATATTTTTTAAGTCTATATATTCGTAGATAAATTGAAATATGAAAATGAAATTTTTTTATTTCCACTTTCTAATTTAATTCTATTTCATTATATTGTATGTTTATTGTCATATTTTGGTTATTGTCTTCAACTATCATTTTAGTAGGTATTTTTTCTTCTTTATTTATGTATAATATTTTATTTTCTGTATATTTATTTTGATTACTACTTTTTGTCTTCATTATTATTTCTTTTTCATTTTCTTCATAAAAAGATTTATCATATTTTTTATAGTCTTCTATAAATATATTTAAGTCCAAAGCATTTTCTCCAAGACTTTTATAATTTTCAAATATTGCTGACAAGTTTAATGCGGTATTTTCAACTTTTATATTTCCATCTTTTTTTACTATTTTTACTCCTGCAATATTGGCTGGTTCTATAACTTCCTGTATGCATTCTCCATCTTGGTTATATTCTTGCTTTAAAATATATTTGTTGCTATTTTTGTTACTATTTACATATATAGAGACATTTGCTTTATATTCTTTGGCATTTAATATATAATCTACGATTTCTTGACTATTCATATTGTTTCCATTTTTTGATTTTTTAATCATATTTTTATATATTATTACAGCAGATATAATTAATATAATTATACATATTATAAAAACTTTTTTATTGATTTTCATTATTTAATTTCCTTTCAAATAAAATTTATATTATATTTTTATTCCTGAAATTAAATTTATATACATTATTTTTCAATTTCTACAGCTTGTATACATCTTCTGTATTGTGGTTCATTTTGAATACATGTTATTAAAGTTATTTTATTTTCTTCTGTTTTTTCTAAAAGACTCCAATCTGTATTTTTAATTATTTCTATTTTATTTACTATATATCTTTTTTCATAATCTTGATATTTATATATAATTTCATCTTCATTTTTTATTTTTTTTAAATTTTCAAAATAATTATATCCTTTATTGTTTGATGCAAGTCCAATATTTCCATTAATTTTATCTGTATTTGAAAAATGCCCTACATAATTTAATAATATATCATTACTTGTTCCTTCTGCAATTGGTGCTTTTAATTCTATTATAGGTATTTCTATATACCAATTTTGTATATCAACATTTTGATCTTTATTCATTTTTTTTGAATCTGTTTGAATATTTAAAATTAATTTTTGAATTTCTTTAATATCTATTTTTGTTTGATTAAAAATAAAAGAATTTAAAATAAAAAAAATTATTATCGTAAAAATTAAACTAAATATATTTATAAATTTGTTTGTATAAATCATTTTTTATTGAAATAAGCCTTTCCAAGAATACCATACTTTTTTAATTTTGTAAAGAAAAAGATTTCGACATAGTTTTACAAAAAACTACATCAAAATCTTCATTTATAAACTTATTTCAATTATTTTATCTAATAATTTATCGTATTTATATCCATACGCCTCAAATAATTTTGGGTACATGCTAATCTCGGTAAATCCTGGCATTGTATTTATTTCATTTATATATATTTTTCCAGTTGCATCTTCTACAAAAAAATCTACTCTTGACAATCCATTTCCGTCTATTGCAAGAAATGCTTTTTTAGCTAATTTTTTTATTTCTTCTTTTAGCTCTCTAGTAATGTTTGAATTTATTAATGTTTTAGAATTTACATCATTATATTTAGAATCAAAAGAATAATATTCATTTGACGGAATAATCTCTCCTGGATCTGTTACTTCAATTCCAATTTTATCATTTCCAAGTACAGCGCATTCTACTTCTCTTCCAATAATTCCTTGTTCAATTAAGATTTTATTATCATATTTAGACGCAATTTTTATGTTTTCTTTAAGTTCATATTTATTTTTGCATTTATTTACCCCAACAGAAGAACCTGAATTTGATGGCTTAACAAATATAGGATATTTTAATTTTTTTTCAATTATTTCAATTAATTCATCTAAATTTACTTCTTGTTCATCGAATTTTTCATCAATATATATATAATTTGTATTTTCATACTTTTTTACATATAAGTATTTTGCCTGATTAATGTTTGCTTTTTCAAATATTATCTTTGTATATGCTTTATCCATTCCTACACTTGATGCTAGTACATTGCAACCAACATATTTTACACCTGCAATTTCAAATAATCCTTGTATTGTTCCATCTTCTCCATATAATCCATGTAAAACAGGAAATATAATGTCTAAATTTTTTAATGCTTTTATTTCATTTTCTATTTTAATTTTTTCTTTATTTTTGCAATCAAACCAATCACCGTTTTCGTCTATAAATATAGGATATATATTATATTTTTCCTTATTTAAATTGCTCAAAATTGAATGAGCCGACTTTTTGGAAACGTCTCTTTCCGTTGACTTTCCACCATATATCACTCCAATACTTTTCAATATTATTCCTCCTTTTTCAATTCGTCTACAACCTCAAATAATTTCATACCATTAGAGGCTTTAAATAATATGGCATCCCCTTCATTAATATTTTCTTTTATTTTTTTTATTAATTCTTTTTTATCATTGCAATATATTATTTTTTCTTTTTTATAACCTAGCTCTTCAGCACCTTCAGCTATAAATTTTGCGTTTTTCCCTATCAAAATTAAATTATCAATATTATTTAGATATATCTCTTTTCCAACATTTTTATGTAGAGCTTCAGAAAAGTCTCCTAATTCAAACATATCTCCTAACACTGCTATTTTTCTTTTTGAATCCATATTTTTCAAATTTAATATAGATGCCTTCATAGATTCGTAACTTGCATTATAACTATCATTGATTATAGTTATATTGTTTTTCAAATGACTTATTTCCATCCTTTTTGATGTTAACTTAAATTGCTCTATTCCTTCTTGTATTTGTTTATTGCTCAAGTTAAGTTGTTTTCCAACTGCTGTGGCACATAATGCATTTAATATAAAATGTTCTCCTGCTACTGGAACATTTATATTAAATTCTTCTTCTTTATATTTGCAAATAAAACTGCTTGAACTTTCATTTTCTTTTATTTCATATGCTGAAAAATCACTTTTATTCTTTATTCCAAAAGTATGTATTTCGATTTCATTTTTATTTACATTATTTTTCCATTCATTTAATAAATCATTGTCATTATTTATTATTATATTTTTTTGTTTCATTCCTTCTAAAATTTCTAATTTTGCTTTTAAAATATTTTCTCTTGACCCCAAATTTCCTATGTGTGATGTTCCTATATTGGTAATTACTGCAATATCTGGTTGTGCAATTTTTGTTAAGTAACTTATTTCTCCCAAATGATTCATTCCCATTTCTATAACTGCAATTTCTTCGTCTTTTAGTCTTAATATTGTAAGTGGTAAACCTATGTGATTATTATTATTTCCTTCTGTTTTTAATGTTTTGTATTTTTCAGAAATTACACTTGCTATTATGTCTTTAGTACTAGTTTTTCCTACGCTTCCTGTTACTCCAATAACTTTTAAATTTCGTTTTTCTTTATAAATTCGAATTTTATAACTTGCCATTTGTCCTATTGCTTTTATTGTATCTTCTACCTGAATTATATTTTTGTTTTGTTTTTTATATTGTTCTATTTCATCATTATTTAGATTTATATTATTTATTATTACTGTTTCTGCTCCATTATTTAATGCTTCTTTCCAAAATAAACTTCCATCAAATTTTTCACCTTTTATGCCTATGTATGTATCTCCTTTTTTTAAAGTTCTTGTATCTTTTGAATAATTATTTGTTTCTTTTTTTTCATCTCCTATTATTAATTTTCCATTTGTTATATCTATAATATTTTTTATTGTTAAATTCATTAATTGCCTCCTTATTTTATTTTTTTCATTATAGTATTAAAATATTAAAAATACAATAATTTTGTGATATTTTATATTTATATTTATTTTTATTTTTATTTTTATTTTTATTTTTATTTTTATTTTTATTTTTATTTTTATTTTTATTTTTATTTTTATTTTTATTTTTATTTTTATTTTTAT
>CAKPCG010000002.1 GCA_934141475.1 uncultured Clostridia bacterium | reverse complement strand
TTATTCTTTCCATAAATCTCCTCCTAACTATAATAATTATACTATCTTTTATTATTATAGTCAAGTTTTTTCAAAATCATGAAAAAACTTTCACTTTTATAGAATATTTTCAAATATTTTTTAACATCTTTTATTTAAATTTTCTAAAAAATAGTTAAACTAAGAAAAAAGTAATTGTAAAAAAGTCCAGAAGAAAAAAGAGATTTGAACTAAAGTTTTAACTCATATCTCTTTTTTCTTCTGGACTTTTTACAGCTCCTTATTATTTATAATATTTCTATCATTTTTAATTTACTGATTCTCTCTTCTGTTATATCATTTCCTATTCTTCTAAAATAATCATCTATATATGATTTAGCCCTTATTGATTTAAAGAAGTCAGCATTCGAATATTTACCTGGGTTATTCTTTTTTTCTTGTTTTATTGCTTTTCGTATTAAGAGTAATGCAATGTCATAAAATTTTATTATATTTTCTTTCGTCATATCATACTTTCCTTCTTCTTTTTCTTTTATTTCAGAAATTTTATGAAGTATATATAATATATAATATGAGGCAAATAATATATATGATTTTTCCTCATACTCATTTTTATTTTCAGAAATTTGTTTCTTTACTATTAATTTTCTTCTTTCTATTTCTTCATAAAGAATATATGCAAGAAGAACTTTTTCAGCATTAATATTTGTGTTAAATACATTTTCATATTTATTTCCAAAAATCAATTTTTTATCATTCTTTGCTTCGCTTGGCATATTATTATAAAAAGCCATTAATGCCTGTCCTGCTTTCTCAGCATCAATTCTTTTCTTTTTAGGTTTACTTTCGTATTGATTATTCTTTCTTTCATAAAAATATCCCATATTTAAAAATTCTGTTTCTAATTTTTGTTGGATAAAATCAATTGATCTTATGTCTCTACTTGTAACAGGGTTTTGACTGTTTGTATATTCAGCAATATGTGAACTATATAGTGAATTTTTTAATTCATATATTCTACATAGTATTTCTATTCCCTTAATATTTTCTACATTCTCCTTTGCTATTTCAAATAAAGCATGCAAAGTTTGACTTCCATTAACTACTTGTATTTCTTCTAATTTTATTACTGGTTGCGTTATTTTTGAATATTCAAAACTTTTACATGTTATTGTTATACCATTATTATAGTAAAAAAATTTATTTTTTTCTTCAGATTTAGCAGTTTGCTTTATACTCTCATTTATTCTGCTTCTGTTTCTTTTATAAACTCTAACGTTATCATAAAAAATATCTTCTAGTATATTTTTATTTTGAATAATAGAATAATCTTCTAAGTCTATTTTTTCTCTTAATTTTTCGTCATCTGTAATTATTCTTATAAGTTCTTCAGCATTAATATTAACTATTAACGCTCTTATGTCCCCATCAGACTTCTCAAATAATTCTTTTTGACTTGCTCTAAATTTAGCATTTGCAAAAACTCTTTTATTCTCACTTATATAATTAATGTAATCCGAATTCTTATGTTCTATAATCTCAATATTAGAATATTGAGATAACATTCTATTAAATCTATCCTTTTCTTGTTCTTGAAGACCTTTATCAAAATTAGAACATAGATGTATAATAAATTTTGGATTTGTTTCATCAAACAATTTCCAAATTTGCTCTGTTTTTTCTTTTAATATTTGATTTGAATTATCAATTGTTAATTGATCCTTACTCATTAAAGCTCTGAAATATTCTCCTATTTTATCTATTTCATTGCTAGGAAAATTAGATCTATTTGCAGTCTCAAACTTTTCTGTATATTTGCAATTAAACAAATGGACAATTGGTATTTCTTTGTCTTCATCTATATAAATTGCATCTATTCCTCTATCATGTCCTTTTGCAATACCTTGATTAGTTAAAAAAGAGTTATCCGTTATCGAATCCATTATTTCATCATCTTGTAGATCTATTACTTGGTTTATTGCAATAAAATAAAATGCATCTGATAACTTATTTAATTCTAAATCATTTTTTATCTTTTTTACTTTTGTATTTACTACTGAAAAATCTTGCAAAAACATATTAATACCTCTCTTTCTTCATATATGTTATTTTAGTACAAAATGTGATTTTTTTCCATATTATATTTAATAATTCTACAACTTTTTTGTAGGTTAGTCAAACATATGTCACACTTTTTTTAAAAATATATACTTTGAGTAGTCTATATTGTTAATAACGATTCCTATTGACTTTTAAATTGTTTTATGAATTCCTTTGGACTCAACCATCCTAATGGTCTCATTGGAAAATTATTATATTCTTTTCTTCACTCTGCTCCTCGATTTCTTAAGTCCTCTAAACTACAAAATACTCTATTATAATAAAACCTTTCTTGATCTTTCCTATAACTTCTTTCTACTCTTCCATTTTGCTTTGGTGTATGTGGCTTTATTACTTTATACTCTATCTCTAACTCTTCTAATGTTTTCTCAAACTTTGTCTTCTTATTCTTTAAAAATGCTGGCCAACTTAATCTATTTGTAAATTCAAATCTATTATCTGTTTGTATTGTCTTTACTTTAAATGGAAAATATTTTACTAATCTTCTCACAAATTCACTTGATGCATATGTATCATGTGCATTTGTAAACCACGTATATCTTAATCTTGAACATTCATCTATTGCTGTATACTGGTAAAACTTTTCTCCCATCTCTTGTAACTCTGGACTCATACATTTCTTTGGTACATATTTAACGTCTACTTGTACTTTTTCTCCTGGATATTCTCCCGTCAACCATTCATTAGGTTCACTTTCTTTTTTCTTACTTGGTGCTTTCTCGTATATTCCTAATCTTTGTAACACTCGATATAATCCTTGGATTGTTCTCGTATATCCTGCTTTTCTTAACTTTACCCATAATACCACTAATCCGGTTTCTTTGTTATTTCTTTTATAATTTCTTATTAATTTTATTTCTTCCTCTGTATGTTGATTCGGATGCGAATGTGGTTTTCTAGATCTATTTTTTAGACTTTCTAATGTTCCGTCATACCTTTCTCTCCATCTGTATATTGTTCTTCTATTTTCTTCAAACTTTATTGTTGCCTTTGTTACTCCATATTTATAAGAAAATTTTATTACTGACTGTTTATATTTTAATTTTTGTGTTATACTATTACCCATAAAAGAGTTCCTCCAATCAATACTGTTTATTTGTCGTTATCTAAACAATATCATTTTTGGAACTCTCTTTCAATATTTTTTTCATTTTGGGTGTGACATATCTATTGTAAACCTATATTTCAATACTTTTGACTTCTTTGGGATAGAAAGGGGTATTGTTTTTATGAAGGCAATTAAAATAAAAATGAAACCTGGGTGTGGTTCCTCAAATAACTTACAAGAAATAGACAAAATCTATTTAGAAGGATGTAAAGAAGATGGATATTATTACAAATCAGCAATTTATGATTTTCTAAAACGTAATCCAAATAGCATTCAAGTAAATATATATCCTTATCCAAATTTACAACCAGCTGTAAGTCAAAATGGTGAAAAATATGTTAGATCAGAACCTAACTATACTGGAAAAGACAATCTTTTAAATCTTCCTCGTGAATAATTTTAAAATAGGTAAACATATATAAAATGTTTACCTATTTTTCGTTACATATTTTATATTTCAAAATTTTGAAAAAACTTATTGATTTTAAGAACTTTTTTTATTTGTTTGAAACTTTCTCTTCATAATATATTTTGATAACTTTCTAATCTTTTTTATGAAATATGGACCTTTCGGATATAAAAACTTTTTTAAGAATTCTTTTAAAAAGTTTATTGATAGTATTTTAGTAGAAGATATGACATATATAGAGTTTAAACAAATTATACATAAATTCTATTTAAAACATAACAGCGATTTTATAAAGTTCCAATCAAAATTAATAAATATAATATCTTATACTTATAATTTAGATAATAAAAAAACTATATCCAGTTTAAAACCTTTAGAAAGAAATTATTTAGCTGCAAAAAAATATAGTTTTGATTATTCTATTGATGTTAGCATGCAAACACAATATGACACTATTTTACATTCTAACAATCAATACAAAAAATTATTAGTTGCTTTTCAATCTGAAGAAAATCTGATTAAAGATATTAAAAATAAAGAACTTGAAATTATTCCAAGTATTAGTTATCAATCAAATGATATGTTTTCTTTAGTGATACTTTCTTTTAATCAGATACTTCAAAATAATAAAAAAGTTATTAAAAGATGTAATAATTGTGGTAAGTTTTTTATTCCTATTTCTAAATCAAATGAAGTATTTTGTGATAACTTATATGGAACTACTAAAAAAACTTGTAAACAAGTCGGTGCTGCAATAGCTTATAATAACAAGTTAAAAGAAAATGATGTTCAAAGAAAATATCGTTCTACCTATTCTAATTGGTGCATGCTTGTTAAAAGATATCCTGACATTGAAAGTTATAAATTGAACTTTGAGATTTGGAAAAAGGAAGCTAAAAAGTTTAAAGATGATATTAAGAAAGGACTTTCTACAAATGATGAATTTTTAGATTGGTTAGAAATTCATAAAGGAGGTTATTCTTATGGCAGGTAATATTATTGATATGGGTAATGGTAAGTGTCGACTTCGTGTTAGTAATGGATTTGATTTAAATGGTAAAAGAAAATATTATAATAAAACTGTTTCTTGTTCTTCTAAAAGAGATGCTGAAAAAGAACTTGCAAAATTTATTACTTCAATAGAAGGCGGTTGCACTTATTCTTCTTGTTATGATAAAGAAACAGCATCTAAAATGTTAAATAAACTGTTTGAAACAGCTCCTTTAAAATATCAATGTTTTGTAACTTTAGCTACATTAGGTGGTTTTAGAAGAGGTGAAATTGTTGGATTACATTGGGATGATATTGATTTTAAAAACAAAACTGTAACTATTAATAGAAGTGCTTATTATTTAGGAAGGCAAGGAATCAAAGAAAAGCCACCTAAAACTGACTCTAGTAATAGAACTATTGCAATTTCTGATACTTGTATTTCATTATTAAAAAGATGGAGAGCTGAACAAGGAAAAATGAGATTAGCTCTTGGTGATAGATGGCATGGTGTAAAAAATATTTTTACTACAGATGATGGTAATATTATGAATCCTGCTACAGGTCCAAAATGGTTTTCTAAATTTTTGAAAAAAACAACTTTCCACATATTCGATTTCATGACCTGAGACATACTTTTACTTCTATACTTGTTGCTGAAAATGTTGATATTAAAACTGTTTCCCATAAATTAGGTCATGCAAGTACTGGAACAACTTATACTTATTATGTTCATGATTTTGAATCTACTGATAGAGCGAGTGCTGATTTACTTGAGAATATATTAGTTAAGCAAATTTAAATAGATGCTAAAAATAGCATCTATTTAAATTTATAATAATTATTTAATTGAACCGCTTTAGCTTCTTCTCTTAATAACTCGTCACTATCTAAAAATATATCTGATTTTATATATAATTTGTCTTCTTCTAAAATCCAATATCCCTTTTTATTTATTTTTAATGCTGCTTCTCTACTAAAACCTATTTTTTGTATCATTATTACTATTTTATCATTCGTTCCATATTGAATATATTCATACCAATCATTAGCTATTTCATCAATTTTGTTTACTTCTTTATATCTAGACGAAAATTTTGAAAAATAATTTGATATTTTAAATAAGATTATATTTTCTATTGCATTTAAAGTTTCATTAATAATTGAATTTTTCTGTTCTAAGCTACCTGTATAATCCACTTTCATTCCAAAATTTATATCATAAAAAGTATTATTATCCTCATGATATTTAATTGCTTGTTGTATAATCTGTTTGATTCCAAATCCTAGCATCCATTGTTGTAATATTACTGCATAATATGCCAAATTATTTTTATGTCCAATTGTTGTCTTGTCTTCATATATATTCCAACTATAATACTCATGTAATTCTTTTAAAAATGTTAATACATTATTATATGTTATTTTATCTGGATATTCTAATTTATCTTCTTTAATATATTTATCAATTTTATCAATTTGATCTGTTGTTATTGGTAAATCTTGTGGTACAGTTTTTTCTCTAAATTGTTCCTTTATTTCTCTTATATCTTGCTTAGTTATAAATTTTTCAAATTGTTTATATATAATTCCTTTCCTATCATTCATTATATCATCTATTAAATTATTCATAATGTATCTTGTTGATTCATATTCATCATATGTTTTACTTCTTTTGTCTATTAACGTATCTCCATTTTTCAATTTATTAATAATCTCTTTTTTAGCTATAGTTGATAACACTTTTTTTATGCTAAGCTCTTTATCTGAAACATCATTTTCTATCAATTCTGTACAAGTATTCATTAATTTTGGAGAACCATTTGGTATAATAAACACATTTCCTATTAAATTATACTTTATTCTCCCCACTCTTCCTATTAAGTTCTTAAAATCTATTTCATTTGATATTATTTTAGCCTTATCTTTCACATTTATAAATAAATTATCAGCAGGTAAGTTTACCCCTTCTAGCAATGTACTAGTGCAAAATATCGTGTTTATTGTTTTTTCTTTATATAAATTTTCAATATGTTTCCTAATAGAATTTGGAATATATCCAATGTGATAAGCAACTCCTTTAGATAACATATCAATTAACCAATAATCCTCATGTATCTCATCTTTTATATATTTTTTTACTTTATTTAAATATTCATTTTCCTCTATAGGTTTTCTATTTTTAGAATATTCTAAAGCATAATTTATTGCTTCTTTCTTACTTTCACAATATACCAAGTTTTTTCTATTTTCTCCTAATTGATTTAGTATATAATTAATATCAAATTTTTCTATTTTATCATATTCTAGTTCAATAAAATTTGAACTTAAATCATTATAAATTCTTATATTTTTACTATTATAGTCAATCATAAACTTTTGCTGATTAACTGGTGTAAATTCAAATACACTTGAACTTTTAGTCCCTATCTCGGGTAGTAAATCTAGAAATTCATTCGGATTTTTTATTAATGGAGCAGAAAAATAAATATTAGGTACATTATCCTGATTTCTTAAAATATCTAGTATTTTATAAAAATACATTGTCCTAGCATCTTTATAAAATAATTTGTGGGCTTCATCTATAAAAACATAATTAACTTTTATGCTGCTGTTAATTAAATGGCTTAACAATCTTTCCTGCGTATAAATCATTACATAATTATATTTATCATTTTCATTAGTCTCACTATATGTATTTATAACCTTGTAATTCTTTTCTTTTAATAAACTATTTAGTTCTGTAATAAAATCACTTGTAATTTCAGATATTAGTGCTTTAGTTGGTACCACAACAACATAATTTTTTTTATAATTATTTTTTATTTGATTTATAATAAACTTCCTTATTACAAAAGTTTTTCCCATTGATGTTGGACCAGAATAACTATAAAATTTTTCTTTTTGAAGAGAATCATATATATTCTTTTGATCCCTCACAAAATAATTTTCATCATCATTTGGTTCTATTTTATATAGTTCTTTTTCTATATATTGACTTATGAATTCTCTAATATCTGTACTATAATAGTTGTTTTCTTTTATCCCTCTATAATTTCTTATATTATTTAAAACAGATACATATATTTTTTTGACTTCTTCATTTTCAGGATATAATTCTTTTAATAATACCACAATGTTTTGTGCTATATTATTATGTTTTTGTTTTTTTAAGTCATTTGTTGATTTCGATAATATATCAGCAAATCTTAATAAATCACTTACATTTATAGAAACTTCACATTCTATGTCTGTAATTTTAAAAATATTTATAGCATATTTTTTTATTAGATTTGTGTATAATGATATTAAATATGTATTTTTTTCTATATCACTATATATGTATTCACCTAATTCCATGTTTTCTCCTATCCTAATATATACTTCATAATATCTTTTCTATCATCTTTTGCATTATTAAATGGCAATATATACACATAAAAAGAATAATTTTCCCATTTATTTTGTCTAATTTTTTTCTTTAAATTTTTCACTATACTTTCGCTATTTTTTTCTATTTCTTTTTCTATTAATTCTATTGCATCAATGTTCGAAATTCCATTTAAATCTGCATTTAAACTATAACCAATAAAAATACCAAACGCTTTATTAGTAACTATATCTTTAGGCTTTGTATTTGAAGGGACAATAATCTTTTTCAACTCTTCAGCCTCTTCTATATTAAATTTTTCTTTAAATATATTTTCATTAACCAAATCCACTTCAAAATCTTCTTGTTCTAAATGATCTTTTATAGAATCTATTGCATCAGATATTGCTTTAGATATTTGATTCTCAATTTTTGCTTCTCCAATTACTAAATCAAAGACTTTGTATTCATCTTTATTATACGAATGTAAAAACACTCCATCTGCACCTTTAACATAATCATTTTTATTAGTTTTCAATTCCATTTTGCTTAATATTTTAGGAGCTTTTAAATCGCATTCCATAAATAAATACAATAAAATTTCTCCCAACTCAGATCCACTACCATTATCTTTTTCATTTTTTATATTTCTAAATTTATTTAGTGCCTTTGCATATAGTCCATCTGCTACATTTTTTTCAATAGCTTCTTTAATTTCTCTTCTAGAATACACATAGTTTTTTATATTATTAGCCACTATTTCTTTAAGGTTTTTATAATCAAATTTACTATTAGATATTGGTAATGCATATATCTTCAAATAGTTCTCATTTGGTAATTCTAAATCCTTCAAATGCTTCATTTCAAAAGTTTCTTTAAATCCTGTTTCATTGCTACTTTTATTTAACATATTTCCCCCATATACAGAAAAATGTCCTATTTGAGTATAGGCCATTTTTCTTTTGTATTTTCTTGTAATATTATACCATATTTTGCCAAACTTTGTCTACGGGTGTATTTTGTCACTTTATGTCGAAATTTTTTCTTTTTTTTGGCACATTTCTATTGAACATTTGTTCTTTCTATGTTATATTATTTTAAACAAAAAGGATTTAATTCTTGATTTATTTTTTGTTTTACTATACAATACTGAAGGAGGTAATTTTATGTTACAATTTAATAATATTTATAATGAAGATGCAATATCAGGATTAAAACAGGTTCAAGAAGAAAGTATAGACTTACTTATAGCTGATCCTCCATATTTTAAAGTTATTAATGAAAAATGGGATTATTTATGGCGAACTGAAGATGATTATATAGAATGGTCAAAAAATTGGTTAACAGAAGCATGTAGAACATTGCGAAAAGGTGGTTCTTTTTATTTATTTGGATATTTTCGAATGTTATCTCACTTACTACCAATTTTAGAAGATTTAGGATTTGAGTTAAGGCAACAAATTGTTATAGATAAAGGTATTCAAGCAGTTTCTGGAAGAGCTACTAAAAATTATAAAATGTTTCCTAATGTAACAGAAAGTATTTTATTTCTTGTTAAAGATAGTAAACCTTTTGTAAAATCCTTTTTAAAAAATAGACAAAAGCAATTACATTTGACGTCTAAAGAAATAAATGAATCTTTAGGAGTAAAATCTAATGGCGGAGGCATGTGGAGTATTTATACTGGAAATAATGTGTGTAAACAGCTACCTACTAAAGAACTTTGGGATAAACTATCTAAAATTCTTGATTTTGATATTCCATATAGTGATATTCAAATGACTTTTAATGCTCAAATGGGTTTAACTGATGTATGGTCTGATATAAATTTCTATTCAGAAAAAAGAATTCATCCTACTCAAAAACCTGAATCACTAATTAATAGATTAGTTTTAGCAAGTAGTAATCCTAATGACAACGTTCTAGATCCTTTCATGCGGTAGTGGCACAACCGCGATATCTTGCAAAAAAAATAATCGTAATTTTATAGGTTTTGAAATTGATAAAAAATATTATTCAGATTCTATAAAAAGAATTCAGGAACTATGAAATAGCTTCCTGAATTTCTTTTATTCTATCTTGTATATGTTTAGGCATTTTTTCTATATAGGGTTCTATTCTCTTATAATACATAGCATAACTTATTATATCTGCTAAATCAGCATTGCTAATACTTTTTCTCTTTTCTTGTAAATATTTTAATAATTCTCTCTTATTCTTTTTAATTGGTAAATCTATATTTAAAATTTTATAAACATCCTTTATTGTTTCAACATTTATATTAGCTGCACTATATTTTTCCAAATCATCTAATTCATCTTCTTTTTCTAAACTATTATCCAATAACCTTGTTTCTATTCTATCATCATCAAAAATAACTGCTTCATATATTTTTACTGGTTTTGTTAAATGGAATTTCAACATATGCGGCCACATATTAAATGGTGCCTTCGATGCGCTATTGGCTCTAATATTATAATAGTAATCTAACATACATAAAAAGAATCCTGGTTCATCAGTTTTTACTCTCCATATTGATGCAACAATATTTGTGTTATTTGGGTTATTTATTTCTTCAAATTCAAATAAAACAAAATAATAGTATATTGGCTCAAATGTCAATTCTAAGTCTTCCTCTCTTTTCATTGTAATCAGCCATTTAGAATCATCATTTCTTTTAATATTTTTACTCCCACAAAAAGAACATTCTTTTTCTAAACTAGAAACTACACTATTACATACATTACATTTTCCTAGTTGGTCTACTCTATAACAAGTCTTTATTTCTGCAAATTTAATATTGTGTCTATCACTATCATCTATTATCATATCATATCCTCTAGCTCCTGATTTTCCTCCTGGAAATCCTGTAACAATACTAGCCAAATGTTGTCCTACATATCCCATTCGAGCCTGTGGGGTTTGTTTCGTTATTTCTGACCATTTGTTAACTTTTTTTCTCAAATCAATATATAAATCTCTTATTAATTTTTCTGATAATTCTACTTTTTCAAATTCCACAATTAAAATCCTCCCTAATAGTACTTTATATAAGTATATCATATTTCTACAAAAAACAACATATTTTTTATAATCTACTTGATATTTTGAATCTTTTAAGCTTAAATACACAACCAACTGGAGGTGATAATATGAATTCAAAGACTATACTATCTCTATATAATGGAGATTATTCTTGTATTGAAAGACCTATACCTAAAGATTCCAAATATGCTAAAGCTTTGTCTAAATGTACTGATTTGCAAGAGAAATTAGCTCAATTAGTGGATAAAGAGACTTTTTCTTTGATAGAGAAAGTTTTAGAATATCAAAGTGAATTATCTGGTATTGAAATGGAAGAAGTATTTACAGAAGGATTTTCTTTGGCTGTGTCTTTACTGCTGGAAGCGATTTCAAAGGAATAATGTACCCCCTCCCCCTCCTATTTCCCGAAAGTTTTTAAAGAACTCCCCTCGCCGTTCCCCCTTTTTACTTTGTAGAGATTAGAGGCGGGGGTGGTCTTTATTTTTTTCGGTATATATCTTTTATTTATATTTCAATACTTATAGATAATATCTACCGATTATCACACTAAAAAATAGATTAGTTATATTTCAAACTAATCTATAATTTGTTGTTATTATAAGATTATTACATTCAATACTATTTTTAGGCAGCATCTTCATACTTCCAGCAATATCCCCCAGCATGTTTTTGAACTCCCTTTGCCGCATCTCTAATACTTTTGGAATTAATTTCTGTTTGCCTTACAGCATCAGCAATAGAAATATATTTCTTTATAATAACTCCATCATCATTCATTTGTATAATACTTCTTCCAGTTACAGGTTCTTTTAGAGTATTTTTTCTTAATTCAGCTTTTTCCTGTTTTTCTCTCTCATTTTCCTTTTTTCTTCTTTTTCAATTAATCTTTGTTGAGCTTGTTTTTCTAGCTCAATTTTCTTATAAATTATTTGTACTGCTTTATCTCTTCTAGTAACAAGATTACTAACATTAGTATTATCTTTAGATAATCTCTCTATACCTTCTTCAAGAATAGCAATTTCATTATCATAATCTTTTAATTGATGATATACCATAGCATAAGATTCATATAAAACATATGTATTATATCCATTATATCTGGATAAATCAAATAATTTTATTGCTTCGTTATATTCTCCATTTTTTCTTAATTCATCTCCTTTTAACCAAAAATCAAATCCTTCATCATACCCTTTATTCCAATCATTCAAATTTTTGATTTTATTTAATGGAATTCTATTATTTACTGGATTAATATTTATCTCATCACGCGAAACTTGTTTTTTTATATTTATTTCACTTAAATAATTATTCAAAGTTTTATTTGATATTTCATTATTTATAATCTTTTCTACTTCCTGTACAGATATTTTATATAAATTTTCAACTTCTTCTATTACGTTTTTTTCTCTTCTAGAGCTTCCGTCAATATAATCCATAGTGGCATTATAAGATTTTTTATATTCATTTAAAATATATTCATCTAATTGTTTTATATCATCAATTGAACTAAAATACACTCTTATAAATTCATTTCCACCTTCACTTATATTACATTGTTCAACTGGTAATTCTAAATTTTTAGAAAAGTCATTAGAAACAATAATGTATTTTCCTTTTTTACTAAATTTATATTTTATAAAACTATACAAATAACATATATTAATATAACCACTAGCATTTTTTCTTGCCCCTAAAAAATCAATATTTAAACCATTATCATTTATTAATTTTTCTATATAAGCAAAAACAATTTTTTCATAATCATCAAAAGCACTAATATTTCTCTTTTTTTCAGTTTGTTTTTCTTTTATTTCGTAATCTAAAAAACGATATAAAATTTTACCACAAGTTTCAGCATCCGTTACGGCCCTGTGAGCTTCTTCATTTATTATATCAAAGTAGTCAGCCACTGTGCTTTGTTTATAATTTTCTAAACCATATATTAAATTTCTAGAAAGTGATAAAGTATCAATATATTTTATATTACCACTATAGCCCAATCTTTCTAAAGTATTAGACAAGAATCCAATATCGAATCGTGCATTATGAGCACAAATAACAGTTTCACCCGATAATGAATCTTCTAAAAACTCAACTAATTTAGGATATATAATATTTTCTCTAGGAGCGTTTTGTATCATTTCATTAGAAATATTATTTACTCTTGTCGCTTCAAATGAAATAAATTTATTAGGGTTTACTAATGAACTGAATTTTTTTACTGGTATACCATTTTCAAACAAAACTGCACCAAGTTCAACTATTCTATCTTCGACTGGATTTAAACCTGTAGTTTCTATATCAAATGCAATATATTTCTTTTTTAACATTTCTACTATACTTGAATATAAATAGACTTCTTTACGTTCAATATATCCTTTTGCATTTAAATTATTAACATTATTTAGTTCGTTACTTTTTTTATTCCTATTAAAAATATCAAATATTCCCATATCATAAACTCCTCAATAAATTACTATCTATAAAATTATTTCATATCATATTCCCACAAACTTAACTTACCTTTTGCTTCTATTGACTCATCAAATACTGCTACATTTTCTAGCTGCCAACCATAATTTTCTTTAAAAGAACTATCCGTGTATATATCTTTATTCTCTTTTAATAACATCTCTTTAAATTCTGGTGACATTTTCACACAATCTACTAATGTTACTTTTCCTAATATTTTTCCTGCTGGCAAATCTTCTGGAATATATTTTGATAATCTTTCCATTGCTTCTTTGTCTATTCCTTTTCCTGCATGTATTAATAAATCTCATCTATATTTAGTTTGCCAACTTCTAAATTCAAATCTTTTATCACCCTACATTATTAATATTGCCCATGGTTGCTTTATTGTTAATACTTTCATATTTATCTCCTATCTTTTCTTTGCTATCACATCAAATATATGCCAATGCTTCATTTTGCCTAAACCAGTAAAATCATCTTTTTCAACTTCTTTAAACTCTATAATCTCAAAATCTTTAAATAATTCTATTACCTGCTCTTTTGTTAAAAAAGTCATTTCTTCTTTTCTACTTTTCCATTCATCGTTATTTCTGAAGAAATTACCGACGAAATATCCATCTTTTAGAATGCTATCATTTATCTTATTCCATAATTCTTTAAAATTATTTTTATTGCAGAATGGTAAACAATAGTTAGCTACGATTAAATTATTTTTTTCTAATTCAAGACTTTCAAAATTTTGTTTTTGAAATCTAAATTTTTCTCGTTCTTCATCTTTCAATCTTTTAGCTATTCTTTTTTCAACATCTTCTCTATCAATTGCAAGTACATTCCAATTATTTTTTATTAAATATACTGTATCGTTTCCAGCACCGCAACCTAGTTCTATTGTTTTACCTGAATGACATTTTATTTTTTCAACAAAATATTGTACATTATTTCTAGGCTTTTCTGACTCTGTATTATCATAATATTTTTCAATATCTCTCATATTAAAAATCTCCTAATTCTTTTGCTTTACTATAAATTTATCTTTCTTCATCTTCTATTTCTTGCTGTTCTTTCTTGAAATTTTCTACTTTTTTCTTTCCTTCTTCAGTAGGTTTAAAAATATGTGGATTTTTTTCCATATCTCTCATTAATTCATCTCTAAATACTACATATAGTTTTACACCTATATTCAGATTACCTGTTATTCTCTCAATATCATCTATAACTTCTTTCCCATCAAAAGATGCTAACTCTACAAATTTAGTTAATTCAATATATTGCTCTTTTGTAATATATAAGTTTCTAGTCCAATCTAATACTATAGTCTTATCATCTATATCATATTCAATAATAGAATGAAGCACTTTACTTTTCGCAATTGTAACATATCCAGTAACTATTCTAGATCCTTTAATACTTGGAGCTATTAACATTGCTTGTGTATGGCATTCTCCATATCTTTTATTTGACATCAACTCTTTCTTTATATCATCATTTTCAAAATGATCTGATAATTTATCAAATGTTATTACCTTATCACCATTTCTATATTCAAATTGTTTTGATTCTTTATTAAAACTAATATTATTCAAATCTATATTTTGCTGTTTATAAATCATTTTTAATAATTTTGTAAATATCTTCTTTTCTTGTATTTTTGTAAATCTATCTATTGTAGCAAATGCAATAGCATTTGTATAAGTTCCTTGTTCTTCTTCTGGCAAATTTTCGTTGTCCCCAAATAAAAGATTATATGTATTATTGTTTATTCCATCATTCATAGGACTTCCATCTTCTCTTTTCTTATTTTTCATATTCAATTCTCCATTTCTTATATCATTTTCCCAAATTATACCACTTCCTGTGAATTATTGAAATACATTTCCTGTTAAAACTTGCCTAGCTGTGCCAAGTCTCTCCCTAATTGTGACCAAAGTGTGACAATTTTGCCCAAAAATGCAAGAAAAAAGCACCTGCTAAAATCTAGCAAATACTTTATTTTATTGTGGTTGCGGGGGTAAGACTCGAACGCACTCACCTTCGGGTTATGAGTAAAGCTCGTAAAGTATTGGTAAATATAGTTTTGAGGTGTATTTATTGGTATATTTGGTGTGTCCAATTTTTTGACTTTGTAAATTTATGTGATTTTGGGTTATTTTTTGTGGGTTGTGTGCCCATTTTGAGCCCAATTATTTAATAAATTTATGGAGGTTTTGATTATGAATAAAAAATGTTTTTGTTGTTTTAATAATATGAATAAAGATGATAATAATGATGAATTATTACAAGATTGGATGGAATTTAGATTTGAAAAATTAGAAAGTAATTTAACTGATGAAGATAGAAAACATGCTCTCAATTATGATACTTTTTGTAAAAATATTCTTGATGCTATTCCAGACAAAGATTCTGATTATATTTCTAATATTCTTGATGATTTTAGAGAGGAACTTTTAAATTATTCTATTTATTGGAATGAGAAGTATTATATGAATGGAATTCAAGATACAATTGCTTTATTAAAATTGTAACTTTTAAAAAAGTGTGATTCAGATTGTATTATCTATCACACTTTTTTCTTAATCTTTTTCTATCATCCCTATATAAAAGCCAATAATACCACTAAAGCAAATTAATATTAATGGAATAATATACCATAATATGTTGGTTACACCTAATAAAAACATTGAACATATTAATATAGTTATTAATAATATTACAAATAAAATTACACTTCTTATAGGATGAATTTTTATATAAGATTTGAGTGGTAAATCTATATTAATTGCATACTTGTTAATTATTTGATTAATCAACATAATAATTAAAGAGATTATAATTAACATTACACTTTTAAAATATATTACTTCTTCTGTTTTACATTTAAATTTCCCTATAATGAATGAATCTAAATTAAATTTATTTTCAAAAATAATTAAATATATAAAACAAATGATTACAATATAACCTATTATTTTATTTAACTTATTTCTCATTTTTTACCCCATCCCTAAAATTCTATCATAATTTCTTAATTGCTTATCACAAGTAATAGATATATTCTTTCCATCTTTTCTATTAAATTCTATTCTAATTGTTGTCATATATTCGTTATAATCTTTATTATTATATATTAAATCAATGCATTTATAAACTCTTTCTGACATTCCTTCATTGAAAGATAATTCTAATTCTACTATATATTTATCCTTATTTTCTTGTTCATATGGATCTATTTGATATAAAATTTGATTTTCCACATTTTTTTGCTCTATTTCATAAATATTATTATATTCATCTCTAAAATTAGGAGATAATATAGCTGTATCACCCTTATTTATTAACTTAATGTATATTTTATGTTTTAAATTATTTGTGTAATCATTATCAATTTTACAACAATAATCTATCTTCTCTGGTTTATTAACTGATAATATTTTTAATTTTGGACTTTCTTTTTCTTCTTTATCTTTAAAATATTTATTTAATGTTATTATAATACCAAATGCTGTTAATGTTATACCTAATATACTACTAATATAATTTACCCATGTCTCTGATGATATATTTATTCTCTTTGATAAATCTAAGATTCTTAATATTATTGTAATTAATGCTTCTGAACCTAATGTAGCAATTACAATATATTTTATTGGATTTCTTTCAAATTTTTGAGTTCTAAATTTGTAAATTTTTCCATATTCTATTGAATTTTTTATGTCTAATTCGTAAATAAATATCACTAATAAAAAAATAGCTAGTTTTACTAGTATATCAAAATATACATTATTTATATGTGTTACATAGATAATTAGATTTCTTATTATATTTTCTGTTGGTAATATAAATATGACTAATGTTAAAATTATTAGTAATGTTATTTTATATAATATCGTTTTCATTTTATTCCCTTCTTTTCTCATACTAAATCCTATAAAAAGCAAAATAATCCTGTAATTAAAAAATTACTTTCATACTTTGCTTTTCATCTGTATCAATTATTTCTTTTTATTAATTCTTCTACAACTTTATATGCTGATGTATAAGGATTGCAATTTTCATTATCTAAAGTTTGTCCTAAATCCAAATGATACTTTTCAACTTTTTTAGCATTTTTTATTGAAATCTCTGTTTTTTCTTTTAAAACAGGATATGTATTCAGCATCTTTTATCTTATTTTTAATAATATCTTGTTTTTTTCACTTGAACAATATATCCTTTATAATATATTTTAATATTAATGTATATTTTTAACAAAATAAATTTTCTTTCATTTCTATAATCTTTTTATTTATTTCTTTAAAATCATATACAGATGCTAAAATCACTTGATGATCCTTAAAATCTCGCTCCAATATTTTTATCATAGCAACAGAAGCATCATCAGTTAACTCATTTGTTCGTGGAGAATCTATTATTATAGGTAAAATCAAACCATATTTATTCTTTATTTCTAATAAATATGCCATTTTAAAAGAGAATGCCATATGTGTTAATATTCTCCCAGTCTTTCCTTTTAGTTTATTTGTTAACACAAATTTAGGACTATCACCAATATATTCGTCAAAGTTCAATTCTTTAGCATATTTTTTTATAGTATTATAAATTTCATTTAAATACTTATTATTTTCTGATAATATTTCATGTAATTCATTCATCAATTTTTGTTTTCTTCTTGTTAATTGACCTATTATCTTATCCATTTGACTTTCATTTATATTAACGTCCTTTAACATATCATCAACTTCATCTGCAACAGTTTTTACATTAAATAAAATATTTCTATCATCTAACTCATCTTCAATTCTATTAATCTCATCTTTTACTTTAGCCAAATTGATTTCCAATTCTTTTTTTCTAGTTTCATAAAAAATTTGATTTTCATTATAATTTAATATATTTTCTTTTGATAACTTGATTGAACTATCGTCAGAAATCTTTACATATATATCTAATTTTTCAAGATAATCAATTAATTTCTTATTGTCTTTTAAAATTCCACTAACATCTTTAATATCGTTTTTTATTTCCACTTCTCTCATTTTTAACAAATTCAACTTATTATACAACTCATTATCATCGTTTTTCCTATAAGATGTAACTTCCTCAATGATATTTTCATTTTTATATTCAGCAATACTTTTAATCGATCTATATTTTCTTATTTCATCTTCTAATTTTTTTATTTCATTGTTAATTGAAGATACATCTTTTTCTGATAATGTTGAAATGAAATCTTCTATATTAAATCTATTTTTGCCTATGATTATTCCTCTATTAAGAAGTGTCCATCCTTTTTCTTGATCTATATAAAAAATAGCTAATAAATTATTTAACATTATAATATCATTTATTTTAAAGATTTTGGAATGTAATTCATATATTTGCTCTGGTACTATGTAAGTTATTTTCTCATTTTCTTCATTCAATGTAACAATATCGCCACTTCTTTCAAGTGAATATTGATGGGATTTCTCTATTAAATCTATATGTATATAAAAATCATCAAAAGTTTTTATGCCATCTGTTGCCGGTATGTTATATCCTAATCCAAATAATATTGCTCTTAACAAAGTAGTCTTACCTTTTGAGTTTTCTTTACTATAAATTAAATTAATTTTATCATCAAAAACAAATTCTCTATAATCATAATTTCTTTGAATAATAACTTTTTTAATCTTCATATTTATTAGCCCTTTCAAACATTTGAAATATATTTCTTTTTCTTATGAATATTTTTTTAGCAATAATTTTTGAACAAGCTTTCTCTATGGTCTCCATCTTTTCATCTTTATTATCTTTAAAAACCACATCATATATTTCTTTTTCATATTTTGTAACAAACTGATTGCTTCTTATTTCTTTATTTTCGTTTTTTGCTTTTACTATTAAATTACTAATTTTATTATAAACATCAAAATCAGCTTCTTTATAATTAATTATTCTATCATATCTATCTAATGCTTCAAAAAAATCTTCTTCTTCAATTCCCATACTCTCATCAAACTTTATTGAGTTTCCATCGCCTAATTTTAATATCAAAAGTCTCCACAAAACATCTTCTTTTTTTATTTTCAATTTCATATTGCTTTGAGTTGCATTATGCAATGTCTCAGACTCCCACATTTCCAAAAATCTATTTTTATATGGTAATAAATCAGAACTAATAAAAGTTAAAAAATCTTCAATTTTTTCAATTATATATTTCTGTTTTGTTTCTTTGTCTTCTCCAAAAAAGGGAACTTTAGCAACTATCAATTTGCTCTTATTTATCTTACTTTTTATATTATCAAGTTGTATATCAATTTTTTGCCTTGAAGCTAAAGATAATTCATTATATTTCAGAAATGATACTAATTCAAATTCATTTGTTCCTGAATTTAATGGATTAGGTTCTAAATTACTTATATATATAAGACTTTCAGGATCACTATCATCAACATCTGATAGTGATTCTAAAGCTTTTTTTAATTTTGCTGGATATGAACTTGTGTTTTCATCATTAATATTTTGTTTTGATTTTGCTTGTGCATAAATTTTTCTACTATTATTTAAAGAAATTTCAATATCTTCTTTTTTCCCTTCTATTTTCATTTCTTTAAATTTTCCAAAATACTTTATCATTAAATATATAGCTATATTAATTTGAAATTGCCATCCAAAAGCACTTGCACTAGCATTTCTATTTACAGATTTCATTTATATTCCCTTCTACTCTTCAAAATTCAATTTAGGCAATGAATTTATTATATCTACTGTCTTAACTGAAACATTTATTATTCTTAATAATAAATTAAATATATATTTTTCATCATTTACTTCTTTACACCAATCATTTGGATCATTAACAATTCCACTTTTCTTATCTGTAGTAATAGCATATCTTTCCATAATCCATTCTATTGCAGATTTTCCATTGACTACATATTCATATGCTTTAGATGGAATATTTTTTATTATTATATTATCATTATATTGAATAATTGATTTGTCTTTATTTTTACCAAATTTCATTTTAATAACTTTATAATTATCTTTGTTTTTTATTATTTCACATTTTTTATATGGTTTAACTTTTTCATAATTTAAATGTAAATCCGCTAATTTTCTCCCAGCTTCTGAAAATTTAATAAAATCTTCAGAATTATCTACTATAGGTATCCTTGGTAAAGATTTTTTTAAATCAAATTTGAATGTCTCTCTATAATCTTTAGAATGCAAAATTCCATAAATATAGTAAAATACATCTTCTTTTTTTAGTTTTATACTATATTTTTTTTCAAATTTATTTAAAATATCATCAGATATTCCTTCATGTTTAATATATCCTTCATCGTTGCCTTCACCCAGCAAATTATTATCATTTTTTTCATACCAATATAATGGAAAACATTGTCCTTTTTCAACAGTATCCAAACAAGGTATATTATCTAAAATCAAACATGAAAAATCTTTGCTAGCCCCTACTCCTGATACGCAAATTATTTTATTATTATCATGAAAAATATCTTTAACTTTTCCTGGACTTTCAATAACATTTGAATCAAAGTAAAAATTTTGTTTAACAAATGGTCTATAAATTGTTTTTATTATTACATCACTATTATATTTAATTTTTTCACACCTTTTTGCTCTCTGTCTTAACCCTCTAGACCAACTTATTTTTTCTGTATTAACTTTTACATCTCCTCCTTCAGTCTTAATTCTGTCTACTTCATTATTATAATAATTAATCATTTCATTCATATTACATTTAACTTTATTATTAGAATAATTATATACCCATGTATCTCTACTACTTACAGTTCCAATAAAATAATTTGTAAAAACAGATTTCGTATGCATGTCCCCTTTAAATTCTGGAGTCAGAGAAATTAACTTTTGAAAATTTCTATTTCTAATATTAATCCAATCATTATTTTCATCTGGAGTTATCTTTTTCCATTTCATATTATTTATATTGCCATATTTTTTTATTATAGTTAACTTTTGTTCTCTACTTAAATAATCTCCTATATCATAATAATGTATAAAATTATCCTGCATTCTATTTTTATTTTTTATTAAGCAAGTTATTGCAACTGGAGTTCTACTGCCACTTCCAAATATTTTTCCACCTTCTTTTCTAGACATTTCACCTGATGTTCTTTGATTACCTCTCAAATTAAATACATAAATTGATGTGAATTCATCCACTAAACATTTTCTAAATCCATCCATTCCTTGATTGTCAATAAATGATCCATTAGTTATAAATGCTATTATTCCATGATCATCAATTCTATCTGTTGCCCATCTAAAAGCCCTAATATAGTTATCATACAATCCCCTTCTTAAACTAGCTTTAGAATATCTGGCATATGTACACATTATTTTTTCATCTAACTTACTATAATTTAAATTTTGAGCCATATCGTCTGCTGATTTCTGTCCAATAGAATAAGGTGGATTTCCTATACATACAGTTATTGGTAATTCCCTTTGTCTGTTCGCTCTTTCATTATTTTCTTCTAACATCTCTGATATATATTCATTATTTTCATATTTATTATCATATAGTTGAAAAGTATCAGTTAAAACAATTCCATCAAAAGGAGTATATTCTTTTTTTCCACTCAACTCGTGAAATGTTTCTTCAATATTAATTGCAGCAATATAATATGCTAGTAAAACAATCTCATTCGCATGAATATCATTTGTATATTTATATAATAAATCTTCTTTTTTTACAACACCACTTTGAAGTAATCTTACTATAAATGTTCCTGTCCCTGTAAATCCATCAATTATATGAACCCCGTGATCTGATAAACTTTTTCCAAATTCTTTATTCATTAAATATTCTACACTATGTATTATAAAGTCAACGCATTCTGGTGGTGTATATACGATTCCTAACTTGTCAACTTCTTTTGGTAATGCTATTTTAAAGAATTTTTCATATAGTTCTAATATTATTCTTTGCTTTCCCTCGGCATTATCGATTCCTTGTGCTCTTTCTTTTACACTTTCATGAAATTTATTTAATTTTTCTTTCTCTTCATTAGACATTTCTTTGTCTAAAATGTCTATCATTTTTTGCATCGTTTTAGAAACAGGATTATTTTTAACAAATTCGTAATTTTCAAACAATGCATCAAATACAGGTTTTGTTATCATGTGCTGAGCTAACATTTCAATTGCATCTTCTTGAGTTATTGAATTGTTTAGGTTCTCTTTTAATCCC
Organism: uncultured Clostridia bacterium; assembly: GCA_934141475.1. Classification (GTDB taxonomy): domain Bacteria; phylum Bacillota; class Clostridia; order TANB77; family CAG-508; genus CAG-269. Next base: position 75,320 of record CAKPCG010000002.1, on the reverse strand, counting down.
GTAACAAAATTTTCTATTTCTTTTTTTATTTTTGGATTATCACTATTTATTAGTTCGCGCATTTTATCCATATGAGAAGTAGCAATTTCTGCTACATCTTTAGCCCAATTTTCCCAATATATTCTTGAGCCAACCTTTTTAACCATTTTCGCATACACAGATTCTTTCCATTTGTCAAATGTCTCTAAATCAATTTTTATTTGGCCCTCATAAACCTTTTTGTTAGTTTTTATTTTTACTTTTTTATATCCGTCATCTCTATCTTCTGCGTTTTTTTCACCTATTCCAATTACTTGAATTTGATCAGGTTTTCTTTTATTTAATTCAATTTTATTTATTGTATTATTAAATCTATCATCATGTGCTCTCAATGCTTGTAATATTTCCCAGACTAATTTATACTTTTCATTTTTATCTAGTGCTTCATCTGGATCTTCTGATGCTGAAATACCAATTGGTAAAATAACATAACCATATTTTTTACCTTCAGCCTTTCTCATAACTCTTCCAACTGATTGTATAATATCTACCATACTACTTCTTGGATTTAAAAACATAACTGCATCTAATGCAGGGACATCTACGCCTTCTGATAAGCATCTTGCATTAGTTAATATTCTACAGTTTCCATCTTCAATATCTTCTTTTAACCAATTAATACATTCTTTTTTCTCTAGTGCATTAAAAGAACCGTCCACATGTCTTATATCTATATTTACCAAATTTTTGCTTTCTGGATTATATTTATCTTCTTTTACATGTTTTTGAATTGTTTTAAACATCTCTACTAATTTTTGAGAATCTTTAATTCTATTACAAAAAGCTACTGCTCTCTTCATTGGTAAAGGATCAGTTACAAAATTTTCTTTTTCATCCCATGTAGAAATCTTTGAAAGACCATTCCAACATCCCATAATCTTTACTGAATCTTCTAATTGTAATTCATGATTTGCACCTTTTAATAAATCCTGTAATTCTTTCTTTACATATTCTTCATCTACCGCTAACACTAGTACTTTATAATCTGATAATAAATCTTGTTTTATAGCATCACTAAAACTTAATCTATGGAACTCTGGGCCATAGATACTCTCATCATCCATCGAACATAATTCTGCATTTACACTATTTGCTTTTCCTTTAGCTGCATCACCATATATTCTTGGTGTAGCTGTCATATATAATCTTTTTTTAGCATGAATAAAGTTATCATCATGAACCTTAACAAAATAACTTTCATCTTCATCGCTTAAAGTAACTCCTGTCGTTCTGTGTGCTTCATCGCAAATAATTATATCAAAATGGTAGTCTGTCATTTTTTGAAAATTTGAAACCACATCTATTGACTGATATGTTGAAAATATAAAATTCATTTCTTTGCCATCATATTTACACTTATCAGCCCATTTTTTTAATCTATTTACATCAGTTGTTGATGGGAAACCTAGATCTATAGATTCTTCACCTTTTGAAGCTTTATTATCACTACAAACAATAGCAGCATTAAAACTATATCTACATTGTGCTGCCCATTCTGTCAAAGTTTGACTAGCTAAAGCAATTGATGGTACTAAAAACAAAACATTTCCTGTTCCGTTTAATTGCTCTTCTGCAATTCTTAGGCTAGTAAATGTTTTTCCAGTTCCGCAAGCCATTATTAGTTTTCCTCTATCATGTTCCTTAAATCCGTTCAAAACATCTTTAATTGCTTTGTTTTGATGATTTCTTGGTGTCTTTTTATCTTTTAATTCTATTACATTTTGAACTGGTGAATATTTTTTCCAATCAATTTGAGATTCCAATAATGTTTCTAAACTTATTCTTCCTACAGGCGGATCTTGGTCTTGCAAAGTTTCTTCTGCATTTTTACTATAATAATTTGTAGTTGAAGCAAATAATCTATAATCATATTTTCTTTTTTCACCGTCTACATAAAAATATTTAGAAGAAGTTGCTAGAAAAGTGTCAACGTCCCCCTTTGTTATTTCGTGATCTTCAGCATAAAATTTACATTGAATTGCCCAATATTCATCATAAACTGTTTTTGCTACAAGATCAATTCCAGTATCTCCTATATTATCTCTATACGGAAAATCTGCCCACATCCATACTTTTTCTATAATTTCTCTATATTTTGGTTCGTTTTCTAAATATATTTTTACTATTTTTTCAAAAGCTGTCCCCTTATCTCTTTCATTAGCAAATATTTTTCTAAACTCTTCTAATATTTCAATAATTTTCATATTCTTAAACTCCCATATATTAGTTATCCTATTTCTATGATATATTTATATCATAAAACGACTTTTTTCTCAATGATTCTATGTTATTTTTTCCATTTTCTTCTATTGTTCTATTAAACAAATCACTTCAACTTTATCTTTCAAAAAATTTCTAACATCCTCTATGCAAAATTCATTGCAAACAACCTTGCATTTAATATCACCATGAATACTACTATCAACCATATAATTAATCCAATCCATAATACTAAAATCAACAAAAGGCATTGGAAAAATATATGTATATAGCTCTTCTTCCTTTTTGCAATATATTTCATATATGTATCCTTTTACTCTATAAATATTTTCTCCAAATATATTAATTATCCTATTTTTCATATAATCTTCATCTAAAATTTTTTTGAATATATCCCATATTTCTTTTTGATATAGAATTATATAATTCTCACTAAAATTTATATTTGTGAATTTTGGATGGTTTAGGAGCCATTCATCTTCTATAAATATAATTGCACCTTTAAAATCATTTTTATTTCTTTCTAATTCTTTGTCTATATACTTTAATTCTCTTGGTGTAATATCTTTATGCAGAAAATAAACTATATAAGATCTTGGGTAAAAATCCTCATCAGCTTCTTGCCACCATCTTTTTTCTCTCGACATGACACCAATAAATCTATTGCCTCTTTTTGTATAAGTATTTACACTACACCTCCAACTTGGCTCAAAGAACCATCCGGCTAATTGTACTTTACAAGATACATCACTAATTCTTTCCATTCTCTTTTTATATGTTTCATTTCTATTTATATTTCTATAACCTAATCCTATTTTATTTAAATAGCTTTTTCCTTTTCTACCTAATACAACTTTTCCATATACTCGTTCAATAAACTCACCTTTTGCTAAACTTGCTAATCTGTTTTTATAATAATATTTTGAATCATAAAATAATTTAACATTTTCATTTGTTATAATTCCATATTCAGATAAATACATTATAAAATTGAAATCTCTATTCCTTAAACATATCCTCTTTTCTTTTTCCACTTAAATCACTTCCTCCCTTTTTTACATTTCCATCTATCTTCCAACTTACTTTTATGCGACAGAAGACACAAGATTAACATCTTGTGCCTCCAGTCGCCCTGACATGTATTTATATGTTTTTTCTGTTATGTATTCCCTACCTATGTACAATTTTCAAGTATAAAAAATGTCAGTTTTGGTTTATTTTTAGGCCTTTATATATTTATTTAAAAGTGTGATTTTTTGAAAGTTCCAAAAGTGTGACTGGTTGGATATTTTTAAATTGATTAATAATCACACTTTTTCAAAATATTCTTTTGGATTTATACTACAAATTTTTAAAATATTCCTTTTATCACCAATAAATATTTTTATATAATTTTCTTTGTTATTAATTCCTTCTAACATATAACTTACATATTTAATATTATCATCTGTAATAAGTCCACCATAAACAAATCCATTCAAAATATATCTTAAGTCTCTATTATCTATATCCCAATTATTTCTTGGTACACTTACTTGCACTCTAATAATAACTTCTTTATTAGTGAATAATCCTTTGTACTTTTCTCCTATTGCTTTGCAAGTATTCTCTAATCTTTTATTATTATATGGTGTTCTTACTGGTGGCAACAATTCATTAATCCTTATTTTTAAAATTTCATCTGAATATTTACTCTCATATTCACTTATTCCATCTTCTTTTCCTGGCAATGGTGAATCTACTATTAATGGTCTTTTTAGTTTTATACATTTATATATTGCATTTCTAAATTGTTCTGTTTTATATAAAACTTGATAAATATTATGTTCATTCAAATCGTCTTGCTTATATATTTTTGCAACTTCTAAAAACTCATTTAGTCTTTTCCTAAAATTAGTTTTATCATATGTTGCAATTTTTCTTTCTAACATCTTTACCTCCTTACTTAGCTATTTTTCTTTTGCTAGTTTGAAAAACTTAATATTATTACATCTCGATTTTTAATTCTAAATTTTTTATTATTCTAAAATAAAGTTAAATAATAAAACAATAAATTTCCAAACTATTCCCAATTTATATTCCATCACTATTAAATAGCTACATTATTTTCAATTTTAATATTCTATAATCTTTTTTCTACTTGCATTCTATTCTGTAGCACATATTATATAATCTTGATATTATAGAATTTGTTGTTTCACATACTTTGTTTGGTATGCTTAATCTTTGTTTTAACTTATCTCTGTCATAATTTGTTGTAATAATATATGGCAATTCATTTAATATTCTTTCATTTATAATTGTAAATAATTTAGATAACAACCAATCATTCATTGGTTCAAGTCCCAAATTATCTATAACTAATAAATCTACTTTTGTATATAATTTTGTTAGATCACTTTCTGTATGATTTGTATAAAATTTAGCATACTTATCTACTAATTCTGTTAATGTTCCAAATATTATTGGCGTATTTTCTTTTAATAATTCATTACATATCGCCATTGAAATGTGTGTTTTTCCTGTTCCACTTTTTCCTTCAAATATAATACCATTCTTGAAGTTTTTGAAATCTGATATAAATTTCTCTGCTGCTAATTTCGTTCTTGAATTTTGTTCATTTGTAATAAAATTCTCTAAAGTTTTTTGTTTAAATTGTGCTGTTATAAAATCTGTTCCATAATATTGTTTTATTTTTTTGTTGTATTCTTCTTTTCTATAATTCTCATATTGTTTCATCAATTCTTCTTGTAACTTTTCTTTTGCCTTATTCCTTTCTTCTATTGCTTGTTTACAATTGCATTTTTCATTTTCTATAAATACATTTATGGTTTTGCTTATTGGATTTAATATTCCTCTTGGTTTTAAAACTTTATTACAATATTTACATCTGGTATCTTCAGGTATATTTGCTTTTATTGGATAACCATTTTGCAAGATTTCTTCTACACTATATAAAATCTTTGATTTTTCCATAACTCTGTTTTGCATAAAATTCACCTCCTTCTGTTTCTATTTCTTTTTTTAATTCTTTTTCTCTTTCTGTATCCACATTTTTTCCTATTTTTGTAGATTCTTTTTTATCCTTTATCCCTTTCTCCTGTAAGTTTTGATAGTTATTCCAATTTTTAATTTTATAGCCATATTCATCTTGTACTATCATGCTATATTCCTGGAAAATATCTAATGCATTCTTGATACTTTTCTAATTTCTACCCATATGATGTGCTAATGTTTCTATGGTAAAAAACTTATTTTCACTTATTTTTAAATATCCTCCAGATTCACAATTTGCTGCTATTACTAAACAATTTATAAAAATTACAATAAGCCTATCTCCATCTTTTTTTCTTTTGATTTGCTTGATTTTTTCGTTGTCAAAAAAATTATTGTACAACTTAAACCAATATCTCTTTCCCCCTTTCATCAGTAATCAACACCTTTTTAGTAAAATATTTTTTAATTTTAAAAATCATCAAAACTATATTTTACTTTTTTCTTTGGTTCTTCTAGACTATCTTGAATGTATTTGTCTAGAATTTCTTTTGTAAATAGTGTTTTAGATTCAATTTTGTAATATGGTATTTTCTTTTCTCTAACTAATTTACGAATTAACCAATATGAAATACCCAAATATTGTGCTGCTTCTACTGAATCTAAAACTCTTTTTTCTTTTGTATTTGAATTTAATTTTTCATTATCCATGCCTAATCACCTCCTATCTAATTTGTTTAAAACAAAAACATTACTGTTTTGTTTTAAAACATTTTATTTATATTTTTGTTTTTTGTCAATACATTTTTAAAATATTTTTGTTTTAATTATTTACAAATGTAAATTATTGTTTTATAATGTTCTCATAAAAATATATTGGAGTGTTTATGATGAATACAAATTTTAGTGAAAAATTAAAGCTTTTAAGAAAAAATAAAGGTATTACACAACAAGCATTAGCAAATGCTATTGGAGAAAAAAGATCAATCATCGCAAATTACGAATCAAATAATTCCACACCGGGATTTGAAGTTTTAAATAAATTATCTAACTTTTTTAATGTACCTGTTGGATATTTAACTGGAAAAACTAATTCTTTAGTTAGTGAATATAGTTTTAAAACTTTAGAAGATTATATTGATATATTACCTAGTCAAAAACCATTATGGTTAAAAATAAAAAATCCCATAAAATATTCTTCTTTTACTGGTAAAGAAGTTTATGGTCCTAACAAAGATTCTAAAATTATATTCTTTAATCCATTGGATGAAAAAGAAAAAAATTCAAGAATATATTTAAAGTTTTTAAATATTAATTCTTATGCAACAGATAGAGAAATTTTTTATAAAACTATTTATAGTTTTGCATGTAAATATGGTTTCTTTGGAGAAGTTTATGAATCTACAAATGAAAAGTTTAATGTTTCTTTTCCAATCTTTAAACCATTTGAATTAGGAATATTTGACACAGATTATTATAACCCTTCTTTATTTCAATTTGATTTAAATTTTAAAACTGTTGACTTTCCTGGAAAAGATAGTTTTAATTCAATATTAGAAGAATATAAAATAACAGGATATTTTGAACCTATATCTTGTTATATAGATTATTTATCAGAAATGCACCGTTTGGTTTATAACTTATCTTGTGATAATAGATTGTTAGAAAAAACTTTAGAACAAATTTCTTATAGAACTGGTGGTATTCGAAAACGTTTTGTAAAAACTGATTCAGGTGAAATTGTAGAAAGTATTTCTTATAAATCTTTACTTTCTTTAATGTATTATGAATTGTTTTTGGATATAAAAAATGGTAATATTCCAAATTACTGTTTTGAGTGCAATAAATTTTATTTGCCTGATAGTAAGCATAAATGTAAAAAATAAAGGAGACTAACTATGAATATTTATGATGAAATAGATGAATGTATAAAAGATTTAGAACAAGAATATAAAAAGAACTTGCCAATAGTCTTATCTAAAATGCTTGTAATTACTGAAAAATTAAATTTTCCATATGATTGGCTTTGGGTTAAACTTCAGTCAAAAGAGTTAAAAGGCAATTATGAACCTAAAATTAAGGAGAAATTTATTCAGTTATGTAAAAATATAGGTCTATGCGATGAAAAAAGAATAGATGAAAAATATATGGAAATTACTAGAGACTTCATAAAATATAGAACTTATGAAGTAGGTAAAGATTCCATATACTCCGATTCTGTTACAAATCTCATTTCAGCAATGGAATCTTTGGAACAAAATATAAGTTCTATGAGTTTACCAGAAAATTTATCCCCAATTGACTTATATTATGAAAAGCAAAAACAAGATAAATTAATTTTATCTTTACGACATGATTTGTCTAATTGCAAAGTAATTATAAATCATGTTTATACAAGATCTCTTGAAATATTAACGAGACTTAAATATTCTCAACAAGAAATATATCCACATAGTAGTGCCGAAGCTATTTCAAAAATAGAATATATTTTTAATAACTTTCATTCAATAGCACAACAATTATTAATTAGACATTCTTCTAGATCAACAATTACTATTAATGATGAATATGATGTACAAGATTTATTACATGCTTTGTTTCTTACATTCTTTAAAGACATTAGAGCAGAAGAAGCTGTTCCTAACCATGCTGGTGCCAATTCACGATTAGATTTTCTTATACCAGATTATGAAATCGGAATCGAAGTTAAAATGACTAGAGATGGACTAAAAGATAAGCAAATAGGAGATGAATTGTTAGTTGACATTGGTAGATATAAATCTCATCCAAAATGCAGGAACTTTTTATGCTTTATTTATGATCCTAACTATTATATTAATAACTTTCAAGGTTTAAAAGTTGATTTAGAGTCACATACAAGTGATAATTTTAATATTAAAGTTTATATTTCAAGATAGTATAAAATTATCCTACCACATGAAAGGAGGTGATGAAGGTGTGGTAGGAAATATAGAAAAGCGTGGAGAGAATTCTTATAGATTAAGAGTTTCTGGTGGCTATACAGGAGAAGGTAAAAGAATTATCTATAAAAAGACAGTTCAAGCAAAAAACAAAAATGAAGCTAGAAAAGAATTAGCATTATTTATATCTGAAATAGAAACTGGACAAGCCTTATCTGCAAAAAAGATGCGTTTTAGAGATTATGCTGATTTTTGGATTAACAATTATGCTATTCCAAATTTGTCTCCTAAAACTTATGAAAGATATAAAAGTATGTTAAGGTCAAGGATTCTCCCCTATCTCGGCAACATGTATTTAGACAAAATTCAACCAATGCAATTAATGTATTTATATCAAGAATTAAGTGAATCAACATATATTAGAAAAAATATTAAACATAAGTTATCTTCAAAAACTGTACTGGAACATCACAGATTATTACATTCTATGTTACAACAAGCAGTATATTGGCAAATGATTCCATACAATCCTGCATCAAGGGTAAGACCACCTAAAGCTAAAAAGCCAAGTATTAATTTCTATGATGATGTACAAACAATTGCATTAATTAAGGCATTGGAAAGTGAAGAATTAAAGTTTCGAGTCATTATCCTTTTAACAATTTTCACAGGATTAAGACGTGGAGAAGTTTTAGGATTAGAATGGCAAGATGTAGACTTAAAAAATTCTTCAATTACTGTAAGACAGGCTAGTCAATATGTTTCTTCTATTGGTATCTATACAAAAGATCCTAAAACTGAAACATCAAACAGGGTTATTAGCATCCCTGATTCAATTACTAAACTTTTAAAAGATTACAAAAGAAAACAATCAGAAAAAAGATTAAAATTAGGAGACAAATGGCAAAATACAAATCGATTATTTGTACAATGGGATGGTTCTCCTATGCATCCAGATACAATTACAAAATGGTTTAGGCAGTTCCTAGAAGATAAAAACTTGCCACATATTACATTTCATGGCTTACGCCATACACATGCAACTTTGCTTATTGCACAAGGATTAGATGTTAGAACTGTTAGTAATAGATTAGGACATGCTCAAACATCTACAACATTAAATATCTATGCACATGCATTTGCGAGAATGGACAGAGATGCATCAGATAAACTTGATAATCTTCTTTATAGGGAAGATACAAAAAAATATTTTAAAGCCAATTAGAGGCTTATCACATAAATTTATACAAAAAATTGAAAGGAAAAAAATTCTATGAAAAATTATAATAATAAAGAAGTAAATCAAGACATGATAGTTTCTGCTTAAATACTTTTAATTAATTTTACAATTTAATATTTTATAATTTAAGCAGAAACTTTTTCATTTTATTTCAAATAGAATTTAATCAAATATATTTATAAATATCGAAAATTCAAGGTTTACCAAAAACCTTTTTATATAGATTTGTGCCCAAATGGTGCCCAATTCATTTTAAGTTACATAAAATGATCAAAAAATAAGAGTCCACAATCTCTTGCGACTCTAATAAAATTTTTGGTTGCGGGGGTAAGACTCGAACTTACGACCTTCGGGTTATGAGATATCACCACCATTTTCTACCTTCCACAACAATTCTTAAACTTCTTTCCACTTCCACATAAACACCTATCATTCCTACCTATTTTTCCATCCAAATTTTCCTTCTCAACTGCTCCGCCTAACATCCATTTAGGCATTCTACTTTTAATTTTATCTATATACCTAATAATCACAAACTTATCCAAATCGTCAACTTCAAAATACCTATCTATTGTATTATTTAGCATTTTCTTTGCCTCATCTTTATTTGTCTGACTTATATCTATATAATCGTTAATTATCTCTCCACGTAATAATTCATCTTCATTAATATCTAATTCAAAATCATCTTTCAAAAATTCTCTAAATTCTTTATATTCCTTCAAATTAAATATATAATTATTATTTGCAATGTTCTCATAAAATTCTCTATTATATTTTACTATTTCAGCTTTACTATTCATTAATTTTTCTAACTCTTCATCTCTTAAATTAAAATTACAAATAGTTATATATTTAAAAGAATAATAAATTGTATCTAATTCTAATATACTTACAAATTTAATTATGTTACTATATTTTTCAAATTCTATCGGTATATCTTTATTTATAATCTCATATGCCTTATGAATATTTATAGCCCCATACGTTTCTGCCATTCCCTTACTATATAACAATATTTCATCATAATAATCCAAATAATAATCCTTTTTATTTAAATTCTTTATTTTATTTTTTATAAAATCAGGCATGTGTATTACAATTCCACCATCAACTTTTTTACAAAATATAAAACCAAGCTGTTTTAATATTTTTATTGTATCTAAAGATATATCCATTTTATGATTTTTTTCTATTTTATAAAACTCGTCATAATTTGCAAGTGTATTTATATCTTCCATTCTTCTTTTATTCATAAATTGTAATATACTTACTATATTGGAATCTAAAAATACTACAATCTGTTTTATTATATTTTCTTTTTTTGTTTTCATAAGTTGTGTAACGTCTTCTACTATATTTTCAGCAGCTCCTGCATGTCTATATAAAAAATATAATGAACTTAATTCTTGTTTGTTTTTCTCTTTTAAATAATCTTCAATATTCTTGCTCTTTTCTATTTTATCATTATATTCTTCAACCATTATATCAAATATTAATTCTCCTAAATTTTCCTCCATACATCCTCTCTTTCCTATATATTCTTATATACATTCTACATTATTTTCAATAATTCAACTTTCCACCTAAAAAAACTCCAACAAACATATTAAAAAAATCTATCTTCCTCCTACAACTCCTCTCTGTCTTGCACATCCATAACTATACACCAAAGCACCAATATCTTCCCATGTGCTCTTTACATATTCATCTACATTTTCTCTTAAAAATTCAATTCCGTCATAATTTTCACTCCAAAATTCGTTTATCTTATCTAACAACTTACTTCCAAATCCATTAATAATGTACTTTGGATTATATGCCTCTTTTTTCTCATCATATTCATACTCTTCGCAATACTCAAATTGTATGTCATCTAATACGTTTTTCCAATATTGCTTATAAGATTCTTCTTCAATCCATTTTTTCATACTAATTCCATTTTTCATATCGAAGAAAGCCAATGGTGACTTTTCAAAATCATTTTTTTCTAAAGATTCTAAAAAATCAATTACCTCGTTTCTTTCTTCCTCTCCTTTTGCTTCATCATAATATTTTTTTATCATTTTTAGTGGTATTATATTTTCTATTTCATGTACAGGAAGTTCATATATTTCACAAGCTTCGCACTTGTTTTCTCTTTCTTCTTTTAATAATTTTCTTAAAGTACTTCCTTTTGCAGATCCTATATATTTTTGATCTGTATCAACTATAAATAACGAAATCTCTTTTTCTTTAGCTCTTACTTTGTACTCATCACTTATTGTAGCTCCTCCACCTTGGATATTTCTTAATTTAATATTAATTGCATTTATTGATTTTTTTGCTTTATATGCATCTCCTATATTTTGTAAAAATTGGCAATCCGAATGATTTTCTCCTATTAAATTGGATTCTTTTATAAATAAATTTACATCTATAGCAATATCAATTGGAATTATTATTTCCTCTACTTTCTTCTTTTCATTTTCGTCTTCAATTTCAAATTCATTTTTTTCTATTTCATTTTTTCCATTATTTACAACTTTGGCTATTCTGTTAACACTTCTTTTTATTACTAAATCTTGAGCTGAGTTATCAAAAATATTTTTATATATTTGCCTTGAACTGTTGTCTATCTTAGGATTTTTATATAATTTTTCTAATAATCTTTTTGTTATAAAAACATAGTTTGTTCCATTTGTGATATTATGTGCTAATTCATTAAAAAAATTTAAATATTTTTCCACATCTAGTAATTCCATAATTTCTTCATCTATTTCTATAAACATTTTTACATACCCTACTTTATCTTTATTTTACTCATCTTTTATATCATCTACTGAAAAGAACCCTATTGGCCAATTTTCTAAATAACCATCTTTATTAAATTTGCTTATTTTTACTGAGGTATTTTGACCTTCTTTTTCTTTTTCAAACATAACAATATTTACATCATCTTCTGATATTTTATTTTTGTAAATCAAATTTCCTAATCTATTAATCATTGTTTCAGAATGTGTTTCTAAAATAAATTGTATTTCATTTTTTGCTTCTTTTGCAATTTTACAAACGGCATCTATAAGTTTTGCTTGTAATTCTGGATGTAAATGTAATTCTGGTTGCTCTACAGCAAAAACTATTGGAACTTCCTCGTTTCTAACGCTATTTAATTTATTGTTTAGTATTACCCATAATTGAGTTATTATCGGTAATAATTGACTATAGCCATACCCTGTATCTGATATGTTTATTGGTCCATTATCTTTTTCTATATTTATCAAAACATGGCCATCTGTTTGTTTTGGATTTACTTTAAAATCAAAATTTTCATATAACCATTCATTATATTTTTCTAAGTCTCTCCTGTTTAAACTATTTATGAATATTGGTAGATTTTTCCCATCTGAGTCAATATCTTCTACTGAAAAGTTTCTTAGTCTATAATATCTCTCTGCATGTGCCCTTACAGGTTTTATATAATTAACTTTTGTAAAATATGATTGTATATAGTCTGCACAGTATTTTCCAACCCCTGTAAAATATATTAATTTTAATGTTTCCGTTTTTTTTATATCATCAAAAAAAGATTTATTTATATCATTTTTTAAAGCCTTATCTATAAGTTTATCTGAAGATATTGGCTCTTCTAAAAATTTTTCTATATCAAAACTTTTATTTGATACATATTCTATTGCTAATTTATATATAAAATTTTGTCTATAAAAATATGTTGTTCTATATATATAATTTTTTTCCACATCAGATTCTAATTCATTATCTTCATTTTTTAATAATTCATCTAAAACTTTTTTATATAATTCGCTACTATTAAATACATCATATAAAACTGATGATATAGAATTACTTTCATTCATATATCTTTCATATTCGTCTTCATACTTCTTTCTTCTATCATTTTTCATTTTTATTTCTTCTTTGTTAAAGAATGTTTTATTTTTTATATTATCTATAATTAACTCATCTTCATCACATGTTAATTCTATTTTTGAGATAATATCAATATTACCTTTATTACTTATCTCTATCTTTATTTTTGCTTCCTTTTTAGGCATATTTTTGACTCTACTACTAGAATATGAATATCTAGCAATTTCATAAAGTGTATATGGAATCGAAAATTCAAGTCCAATATAATTCTCCTTCTCACTTATCCCCTTATTTATAGTTTCCTTATATGACCCAAAGTCAACATAATCCTTTTCATCACCAGCCCAAAAAATAGGACCATTTATTCTTCTATAAAGAGACTGTTTTAATAATGGAAACACTCTCAAAAATGTACTCTTTCCAGAACTATTACTTCCAACTAACATATTTATTGGCTTTAAATCTATCGTTCCTGTATCTACTAGTGACCTCATATTAATAATTCTTATGCTATTCATAAAAATCTCCTTTCTTACAATTAATAAGCTAAAGTTTTTACATTTCCATATCTTCTATTATATTTCCATCAACATCTTTTAAAATGATTTTGTTTTCATCTAAGATAATGTAACTATGTTTAGAATTACATTTTGGAAGTGAAATAGATCCTGGATTTGCAAAAATAAGCCCTTCTTTTTTTTGTATAAATCCTTGATGAATGTGACCATATATCATAACATCAAAATCCTCATAAGGTATGTTCTCTATATTATATTTGTGTCCATGTGTAAAATAAAACTTTTTACCGTTAATTTCCATTAAAACATGATCATTAAATTTAAATTCTGAAATCATTTCATCTACTTCGGCATCACAATTTCCTTTTATAACTGTTAATTTTTCTTTTAAAGAGTTTAGTATTCTTGCTACTTTCATTGGTTCATATTCTTGACTCAAATCATTTCTTGGACCATGATAGTATAAATCCCCTAATAAAATTATTTTTTCTGGCTTTTCTCTGTCATTTATTTCATTTATTTTGTCTGCATAATATCCTGAACCGTGGATATCTGATAAAACTAAAACTTTCATTTTCTTTTTTCCTTTCTTAAAATTATTTTTATTTTTGTATTTTAAATTTATTATGAACTTTAGTATACTTTAATTATTCATAAAGTGGCTTTTTTTCTGTTTATTTTAAAATTATATTTTTATACTATCATATTTTTTAATAATTTTGTTAATTTTTTCAAATTTTTTTTATTTTTAATGCTTTTGTACTAAAAAAAGATACTAAACTTTAAAGTTTAATATCTTTCTATCTATTTTTTTCCCCTTTTAAATTCAATTACATAGCTTCTTCTTGTACATCTTCTGATGCATTTTCGCTATCTTCTGAATTTTTTACTATTTCTAAGCTTCCAATTGAAACTTCATAGGCTACTTTTTTTACTATTGTTCCATCTTCATATTTTTTCTCATAATTTCTTGATTGAATTCTACCTACTATTTTTACTTCTGTTCCAACTTCTAAGTTTTGGCAAAATCTTGCATTTCTTCCCCATGCAATTGATGGAATATAATCTGATTTGTTATATGCTCTATTTACAGCTAATAATATATCTGCAATTTCTCTTCCAAATGGTGTTTGTCTGTATATAGGTTTTTTACATATATAACCAACTAATACTACTTCATTTGTTACTGTGTCTTTTTTAGTAAATTCGTTTTGGTTATCTTCGTTTCCATCTTCTTGTACGTTTTCTGATGTTTCTTCTAATTTTTCGATGTCTTTTGCAAATACTGTAAGTATTAATCTATTTTTTTCATTTTCATAACTATTGTATGATCTGAATTGTCCTTTTACTAACAATTTGCTTCCTATTGCCATCATGTCATCATTAATTATTCTTTCTGATACTGTTACTGGAATTATATCCGCATTTCCACTTAAACGTGGTGTTGAAAGATCAAATGAATAAAATCTTTCTCCATAAATTTCATGACTGAATTTTTTTTCAGATGTTACCTTTCCTACTAATGTTAAGTAGTTGTTTTCTAAATAATTTGTATCCAATTTTTATTCCTCCCTATTTCTTTTTTGGATTTATCTAGAGTGCCTTTTTATTTTTCGGTCTCAAATCTCACAATACCTATTATACAATACTTTTATGGTTTTGTCTACATAAAAAGTTAATTTTTTCTAAATTTTTTGTAATATTTCTCCATAAATTGCTAAAATTGTAAATATAACAAGCACATTGTATAGTTTATTTACATTATTTTTTTCAATTTGGATGCTAAATTCTTGAACATCTATAATTTCTTTTGCGCCATTAATTGTTCTTTGCACACAAAGCATTGTATTTTCATCTTTTATACTTGATATTGTAACAGTCGCTTTTGCATTAAATCCATATGTAATAATATTAGCTCCAATAAATTTCATTAAAGAAAGATTGTTTTTTATATCTGAATTTACAATAATAAAGTCTGTTTTATTTAAAATTTCTTCTAAATATTTAGAGTTTTTTAAAAGAGTTTCAATATTTTCACTAATTACAAGTATATCGAATTTTATATTTTTAATATTTTCTATACTTTTTTTATTGATATTTAGAACTTCAAACTTATTAAATTTTGAATTTTTACAAATTGCATTTTTTATAAAGTTACTATCATTTTCTTTTGAAATTATCCCTACAAAAGGCATTCTTTTTCCCTCTCTTATAAGTAAATTTTTCTATTTTAATTATATCCTTAGGATCTCTTATTTATACCTATAATGTATTTATATTTTCAATATTGTTTGTATCATTTACGTTTTTTAATGTGTTAACTGACGTTTCTTCTGTTGTATTTAAGTTTGAATTTAATACACTAGACAAAAAAAATAATGTTACTATTGTTAAAATAGATACTACATAAGCATATACTTTTTCTTTATTTATGACCCAAAACATATTTTTCACTAAAAAAACCTCCAATAATAATCATATTATTAATTTATATGATTATTATTGGAGTAAAATGATTATTTTTTTATTTTATTTGTTTCATAACTTCTTCAGCAAAGTTTTCTTCTTTTTTCTCGATTCCTTCACCTTTTTCTATTCTTGCAAATTCAACTATTTCTGCATTTTTAGATTTTAATAGATCTTCTACTTTCATATCTGGATCTTTAACAAATGGTTGTTCAACTAAGCAAATTTCACTGTAAAATTTACCAATTCTTCCTTGAACTATTTTTTCTGCAATAGCTTCTGGTTTTCCTTCATTCATAGCTTGTACTTTTAAGATTTCCATTTCTTTGTCTAATCTTTCTTGTGGTACAGCTTCTCTATTTAAAAATTCAGGTTTTGCAGCTGCAATTTGCATGCATATATCTTTAGCAAGTACATTGTCTCCGTTTTTTACATTAACTAAAACGGCTATTTTTCCATCTCCATGGATATATTTTTCGATTAATCCGTCTGTTGTTTCAAATCTTACAAATCTACGAATGCTTAATTTTTCTCCGATTTTTGCAACTTTGTCTACTAATACATCTGATACTTTCTTTCCAGCTTCTTCTATAGATTCTTGTTCTAATAAGCTTTCAACATCTACTGGATTTTTTAAGGCTACTTGTTTTGCAACTGATTCAACAAATGCTTTAAATTCGGCATTTTGTGCAACAAAGTCTGTTTCTGAGTTTACTTCTACTACAGCTCCAACTTTTCCATCTTCTGATACATATCCTAGAACTAATCCTTCTGCTGCTATTCTGTCTGATTTTTTTGCAGCTTTTGCAATTCCTCTTTCACGTAAAAGTTCAATTGCTTTTTCCATGTCTCCATCTGCTTCTGTTAAAACTTTTTTGCAGTCCATCATTCCTGCACCTGTTTTTTCTCTTAATTCTTTTACCATTGCTGCTGATACCATAAAATATCTCCTCCTATTTATAAATTTATTTAAAATTAGAGTAGAGCAGTTAAGCCCTACTCTTTTATTTTTATTATTCTTCTACTTTTTCCTCAGCTACTACTTCTTCCATTGATTGAACTTCTTCTTCATTGTTTTCTGTAGCTACAGTTTCAAAGCTTTCTCCTTGTTTTCCTTCTATAACTGCATTTGCCATAACATCTGTAATTAATTTTACAGCTCTTATTGCATCATCATTTCCTGGAATTGCATAGTCTAATACTTCTGGATTGCAGTTTGTATCTACTATTCCAACTGTAGGTATATTTAATTTTTTAGCTTCGTTTATAGCATTGTATTCTTTTTTAGGATCTACTAGGAATATAACTCCAGGCATTTCTTCCATGTCTTTAATTCCACCTAAGTTTGTTTGTAGTTTTTCCATTTCTTTCTTTAATAGAATAACTTCTTTTTTAGGTAATACTTCGAATGTTCCGTCTTCTTCCATTTTTTCTAAGTCTTTTAATCTTTGTACTCTTGTTTTTATAGTTTTGAAGTTTGTAAGCATTCCTCCTAACCATCTTTGATCAACATAGTACATTCCGCATTTTTCAGCTGCTTCTTTGATACATTCTTGTGCTTGTTTTTTTGTTCCTACGAATAGAACTGTTTTTCCTTCTTCTGCTTGGCTTCTTATAAATTCATAAGCCTCGTCTAATTTTTTTGATGTTTTTTGTAAATCGATTATATGGATTCCATTTCTAGCTTGGAATATGTATTCAGCCATTTTAGGATCCCATCTTCTTGTTTGATGTCCGAAATGAACACCTGCTTCAAGTAATTGTTTCATTGCAACTACTGCCATTTTTAATTCCTCCCTTTTTGTTATTTCTTCCATATTATTCATAGCATTCAAAGACCTTTGTTTAGGCACTCCTTTGTTTTGCTCCTAATATGTGTTTTTTAACGATATGTATTTTATCATATTTTTTAGGGGAATGCAAGCTTTTTTGAGGAATTTTTTCGTAGGCTTTTTTCTGTTAATCTTTTCAAATTAATTTTAAAATAAAATTTTCTCTTTCTTATAAAACAATGTTATTTTTTTAAATTTTAATTTACCACTTTAAACTCATTTTTTCCATCAAACTTAATCATAATAATTTTCGTATAATTATCCTTTGATAGCTTTCCAAATTCTTTAATTATTAAACTACCTTTACAACCTTTTAAAGTATCGAAAGTGTTCATAAATCCCATACCAGTTCCACCTTCTTCTGGATAAGCTGTACTTGGTTTTTTTCCTAAATTTTCTAAAATTTCTTTTTTAAATTCAACTCCTGAATCATATATGTATAAACCATAACATCCTTCAATTTTTCCTAGTTTTACCAATATACTTTTGTTTATATTGTCTGTGTGTTTTATCGCTATAATTGCATCTTTTACATGGTCAGCAATTAATATTTCTAATTGATCTTTTGTTATTATATTGTTTATTATGTGATATATATTTCCATATATTTGAAGTCTAAATTCTATATCATTTTTTATACATTCAGATTGCATAAATTTTAGCATATCATCTATTTGTACTATGTTTGTTTTATCTAGCTCTTGCATTGGTTCTGTGTATAATTCTTTTGATAATTTCTTAAATTGTTCTTTTATATCTAATTCCTCTGCTAGTTCTGTTTTTAATGCTAGTTGATTTATTTTGTATTCAAGAGATTTTTGCTTATGTGCAAGTGAATGGCTTTTTTTACTAAAATTCAAATTTTCTTCTTCTAGCTTTTTTATCTCTTGATTTTTTTGTTCTATTTCCCTTTTGTTTTCTTCTAATTCTTTTATTAGTAGTTTTTGTTTGTAATATATGTCAAATGATTTTTTGATTGTTAGGAACATTATTATTGATAAAATAAATATACAAATCCCCGTATTACTAGCACTTAATATATTATAGTTTCCAAATACTGCCATAAAAAATAATATCACAGCACTAAGATTCAACATTGCAATATCCATAAAATCATTTGATTTATTAACTGATAAAAAAGAAAATCCATATCTTATTCTTTTAATATTCATTGAAATGCCAACTAACAGAATATAAATAATACTTATAAAAATAAATGCAATATAATCATTATTTATTTTTAGTAAAATATTAGGAATACTATTTAAAAATAATGAAATAAAAAATATAATGTTGCTAATAGCAACCGATATCATTGTAGCAACTATGGTGTTTCCTAAACTATCCTCACTTGTATTCTTAAATATTGTAGTTAACAATAGTATTGTTATTATCATGCAATTCATAGAATTACTATTTTTCTTTATCCAGGCACCTATAAATGTAGCTGCAAATAATAACAAAATAGTTTTTATTTTTAAAAGTACTGTCTTTTGGGCATTTTTTAATTTTAAGTATATATAATAGGTTCCCAAATTAATCAGCATTAATCTTCCGAAAATATAATATATTTTCTATATTTTCGTCAATTACTATATATTTCATGTAACACCTCCAAATTATTTTAACCTATTATACCTAAAACAAAAAAGATAATCAACAAAATTGTTGACTATCTTTTTCAACTACATCCAACGACTCATCCATTTCCATATTGCATCGAATAAATTCATCCCTATCACCACCTTCCCTTAATCACATTGTTCAAATCTGTCATGTTAAAAATATCACCCTAAAACCAAAATTTATTTAGATTTTAGGATGGAAATATTTAAGGAAAAATGGTAAAAAAATAGAACGTACATTCGGTTGTACGTTCTATTTTTTGGTCTACTTACAAATCTCTTTGTAAATAAACCTATAACTTCATTTTTATTTTATTCACATAATAATATATAAATTCCATTGGTGTTGGAATTCCTGTTTCGTAATTAATTCTTGCTGTATAATATCGTTCTAAATCATCAGGTGCTGTTGTTTTCCATGCACGTATAATTGAATTTTGTATTCCATTTGTTATTGTTGTTGCTGACTTTTTGTATATTTTAACTAAATATTGTACTACATTTATGTTTCCATCTTCATTTTGTATCAAATATAATATTGCATCATAAATATAATTTCTTCCTTTAAGTTTTGCTGTTATTCCAATTTGTTCTAGTTCTTCATTTATAAGCTTAGATATTTTGTATTCTTCATCTTCAATAATTTCTTCTATTGATTCTTTTTGATATTCTGAGCTTTGTTTTCTAAAATTTATTAAGCTATTTAATACATGTTCACTAGAGTATTTAGGATTGTCTTTGTAAAGTATTATATCAACTCCATTTCTATGTAATATATCGTAAGTTCTTTTTGAATTTACATGTGTTGTTACTATGACTATTGGTTCATAGTTAAGTTTAAGCATTTTTAAATTTGATAAGAATTCCATAGAGTCTATGCTTCCTGCCAAGCTATTGTTTAGTTCTAAGTCCAAAACTATTCCCTCCGGTCTTTTTGATTTTACAATTTTTAGTCCTTCCAAATCCGAATCTGTTATTGCAACAATTTCAATGTCTTTTCTGTTTTTAACACATTTTAAGAAATTATTGCAATCTTCTATATCATCTTCGATAATTAAAATTTTCATGGGCTTTAAATCCATAAAATCTCCTCCTTATTATTCAGTTTATAATCTTATACCATAAATCCTCAAAAATTTCTATATGTACACATCATTTTTTCAGATGAATTTGTGTTTAATATATGTTAAAATTGATATATAAGGAGGGGTTATTATGAATAAAAATTTTAATCAAAGTGTCGAAAAGGAAGAACAAATTATTCGTGGTAAAAGAATAAGAAAAATACGTGAGAAAGAACTCAGACTAAACAAAACAGATTTAGCCAAACAAATCGGTATTTCTAGTCAATTTCTACACTTAGTTGAAAATGGAAAAGGTAATTTATCTTATAGAAGTATAAAATTACTTAGAGATTTGTCTGGCCATTCTGCCGATTATATTTTATTTGGTCTTGATGATAGTGTTATAAATCAAACAAAAACATTTTTACACAAATATGACGAAAAAGAACTTTCTGCTGCATTAGACATGATAAATGAATTAGTTTTTGTTTTAGGTAGACGTTAACTTTGGAAATTCGCATATTTTTTTGCTATATTTTCAGCTGTTTTTATGCCATCCATACTTGCTGACATTATTCCGTCCGGCATAGCCTGCACCTTCACCTGAGGGATATATTCCTTGTATATTACTTTCTCCATCTATGTTTCTTACAATCCTAACAGGTGATGACGTTCTACTTTCAATTGCTGAAAGTATTGCATTTTCATTTGCAAATCCTTTTATTTTTTTGTCAAAATTTTCAAATGCTTCTATTAATGCTTCTATTATAAAATTTGGTAATATTTTCCTTATATCTGCATTTTGGTATTGACCTTTATATATCGGTGTTACTTTATATTCTGCTGATTGATTTAATTCATCTAATGTTTCTTTTTTTCTCATAAATTCACCTAAACATTGTGATGGAATTTTTCCATTTCCTATTTTATATGCTTTTTCTTCTAATTTTTCTTGGAATTCCATTCCGCCAAATAATTTATTTTCAAAGTCTTCTGGGCTAACTGTTACAACTATTGCTGAATTTGCATTTTTTTCGTCTCTTTTATGGTTACTCATTCCGTTTATTGCAAGTTTTCCTTTTTGTGAAGATGCATTTACTACAAATCCTCCGAGGACACATACAAAATGAGTATACTCCTCTTCCGTTTTTTGAATGATAAGTTAATTTATATGGTGCAGGTGGAAGTATTTTTCCATATTTTCCATATTGAGATTCATTTATCATTTCTTGGTTATGCTGAACTCTTACTCCAACTGCAAATGGTTTAGGTTCCATATTTAAATTATTTTTATTTAAAATTTTAAATGTATCTCTTGCACTGTGTCCTATTGCTAATACAAGTATATCTGTTTTTATTGTTTCACTATTGTTTATCTCTATGTTTTTTATTTTATTGTTTTCTATATTTAGTCCTGTTAAGCATGAATTATATCTTATCTCCCCACCCATTTTTATAATTTCATTTCTTAAATTTTTTATTACTTCTTTTAGTAAATCTGTTCCTATGTGTGGTTTATTTAAGTATAATATTTCTTCTGGAGCTCCCATATTATAAAAAATTTCAAGCACTTTTTTGTTCCTATTGTTTTTGTCTTTTACAAGTGTATTTAGCTTTCCATCTGAAAACGTTCCTGCTCCTCCTTCTCCAAATTGGACATTGGATTCAGGATTTAGTATGCCTTTTTCCCAAAATTCTTCAACTGTTTTAGCTCTTTTTTCTATCTCTTCTCCTCTTTCTATTATTAGTGGATTATAACCATTTTTAGCAAGCATATATGCGCAAAATAATCCAGCAGGGCCTGAACCTACTATTATTGGTCTATTATTTATTTTCTCAGTTCCTGTTATTTTGAATTCGTAATTTTCATTTGGAGTTTTTATAATGTCTCTTAAATTATTTTTTGATATCATTTCTCTTTTGCTTTTTGATGTTTTTTTAGAATTTTTATTTGATGTATTTTCTATATTACTATTTTTTAATATTTTCTCTTCTAGCAAATTATCTTTTAATTTTATATCAACTTCGTAGCAATATTCTATTTCGTTTTTTTTGCGTGCATCTATTGATTTTTTTACAATTTGTATTTGTTCTATTTCTTCTTTGTTTATGTTTAATTTTTTTGCACTTTTTGTTTTTAGTTTTTCTTCTATTTTTTTTTCTTCTATTTTAATATTAATTTGTCTAATTCGAATCATTACTACCTCCTGCAATCATTCCTGTTATCCATGCCCATTCTAAGTTATAGCCTCCGCAATCGCCATCTACATCTAGAGTTTCACCAGTTATATATAATCCTTTTATTTTGTTTACTTCCATTGTTTTTTCGTCTATTTCATCTAAACTTATTCCGCCAGAACATACCTGAGACTTGTCAAATGAATTTGTTCCAGTTATATTTAATCTAAAATTAATTATATTTTGAGATATTTTATTTTTTTCTTTTTCGTTTAATTTTTCCCATTTTGAATTCAAATCTACATAGGATGTACTTAACAAAGCTTTTATCAATTTTACATTTAGCACTCCTTCTAATAACTCTAAAATCGTACGATTTTTTATATTAGAATTTCTTTCGTTCATCCAATCTATAAATTGTTTTTCATTATTTATATTTAATCCGTCTAAGAAATTAATTTTAATTTCTTCTGTTTTATTGTTTTTTAGACCTCTAGAAACTCTTCCACTTAGATTGAATACACAAATTCCACTTATACCGTAATTTGTTAATTGAATTTCTCCCTTTTCTTCTCCTATTTTTTTACCATTTTCATATAGATCTATTTTTCCATCTGCTCTTATGCCTTCCCATTGTTTTAAGAATTTTCCTTCTGCTTTTAACTGCACAAGTGCTGGTAATGGTTCTATTATTTTTAGTCCTAATTTTTTACATATTTTATATCCAAATCCATCTGAACCAGTTTTAGGTGCTGCTTTTGAACCAACAGCTAATATTACTTTATCTGCTTGTAATTCGTCTCCATTTTTTAGAGTTATTTTAAATTTTTCTTTTTCTTTTTTTATATCTATAACTTCAGAATTAATTTTTATTTTTACATTACTCTTTTCATTTTCTAATATAAGTGCTTTTTGCATACTTATAGCTTGATTTGAATATGGATAGTAATATCCATTTTTTATTTTGGGTTCTATTCCAATTTCTTTGAAAAATTTTTTTATTTTTTCTTGTTTTTTATAATTTAAAATTCTTTTTATTTTTTGGATATCAGTTCCTCTATAATGATTAATAGATTGGTCTTCGTTCCAAAAATTACATCTTCCATTTCCAGTTGCAAGTATCTTTTTTCCACATATATCATTTTTTTCCAAAACTATTACATCATTTCCAGCTTTTCTTGCAAATACTGCCGAAACTAGGCCAGAAGCCCCTGCTCCTATTACTATTACTTTTTTCATAAAAATCCTTTCTTTTATACACTGAATATTTATTGTATTTTTGTTTAAACTGTTATTACTATTCCTACTTGTTTTTTCTTTTAGAAATCTAAGCCCTAAGTATATTTAAATAGACTATTTTCGACATTTTTCTTGCTATACTACCTTTAATATCAAAATAATTGAGGTGAGGATATAATGACTTTAGCAGACGCTGTTCGTAAACGTATACGCTATTATTTAGATAAAAACAATATGTCAATATGGGCATTATTTAAAGCTTCTGGAATACCACGTTCCACTTTATGTGCTTTTATGAATGGTACAACAGAACTATTAAAATTAGATACATTATTACATGTTTGTGAAGGGTTTAATATAACTCTAATTGATTTTTTTAGTGATCCTATTTTTAATGATGTTGAACAAGATTAATTTTTATATTAATGTAAAAATATCCTTTCGATTTAATTTTCGAAAAGATATTTTTTTGTTCTTTAGAATATTATATAGCTTCTGCTTGTACTATTACTCTTTGTTTACTATCATTTGTACATGTAATAAGAGTAACTATTCTTTTTCCATTTGTTATTTGGCTAGTGCAACTTGTATCTTCAGGATCAACCGTATATTTATCATATACAGAATATTTAACTGTTTTTTTATTTAAATCTGTGATTTCTATTATGTCCCCAACTGTTAGAGTTGGTACTTTACTAAAGAATCTTTTATTTCTATAGTTATGTCCTGCTATACATAAATTTCCAACTTGGTTTGGATTGCTTCCCCAGAATTTACATACAGAAACTTTTAGTAAACTATCTGACGTTTCTGATAAAATTGGATAATCTACATTTATAGTAGGTATTTTTACACTTCCTACCATTTCATATTTTTTTCCATCAGATGCAGTATATGTATTTGTTAAACTTTTTGAATTTGAAATTACTGTTTCTGTTGATTTTGAGTCATCTTCTCCATCTAATGCTACTATCCATACATCACTTTTATTACTTATTACTGTATTATCAGACATTTCTGCAAGTATATCTTGTGAGATATCTGCATTTTTGTTTCTATCGTATTCCGCATATGCGTAAAATGAAAATAAAATAACTATTAATATTACTGATATTATAAAGTTTATTTTATACATTCTCTTTTTTCTCTTTAATTCTGGAGTTATATATAATTTTTGTGTTATTAGAATTTGATTCATACATACCTCCTACTTTTATTCTTAGTCAATTATAACATTTTTTTTGCTATTTTAAAAGCCTTTTTTTGTATTTTTACTACAAAATATATTACAAATTCTACCGAAATCCTCTATTGTTAGGTTTTCCGCTCTAATATCTTCTCTTAAATTTAGTGTTTTTAAAACCTTTATACCTTCTTCTTTTGATGTAAAAACTCCTGTATTTACTAAAGCATTTACAAGTGTTTTTCTTCTTTGCATATATGCACTTTTTATAATATTGAAAAATATTTTTTTGTCTTCAACTTTTATAGGTGGTTCTTTTCTTAGTTTTAAATTTATAACTTCTGATGTAACTTCTGGCATTGGTACAAAACATGTATTTTCGACTTCTCTTATTTTTTGTGATTCGCAGTAATAATAAACAGTATATGTAATCGCACCTGTATTTTTACCACTAGGAACTTCAATTAATCTTTCTGCAACCTCTTTTTGTATCATTACAGTTATGCTTTCTATGTCTAAATTTTCTTCTAGTAATTTCATTATAATTGGTGTTGTAATATAATATGGAAGATTAGCAACTATCTTTACGTCTTTTATTTGATTTTGCTCTTTTTCTTCTTTTATAATTTTGTTGATATCTAATTTTAGTACATCACTATTTATTAACTCTATATTGTCATATGCTATAAATCTATCATTCAATATTTGTATCATTTTTCTGTCTAACTCTACACATATAACTTTTTTTGCTTTTTCTAATAATTTTGCTGTCATACTACCTAGTCCAGGGCCTATTTCTATTACTAAATCATCTTTTTCAATTTTTGCTCCTTCTACGATGTCTTCGATTACTGTATCATCTATTAAAAAATTTTGTCCAAGGCTTTTATTTGCTTTTATTTTATACTTTTTCATTAAAAATTTAGTTTCTTCTAATACACTCATTTTTTTATTCCTTTACTTTTTTATTTTCTTATATATATTTTTTATCTATTGCTTTTTTCATTCTTTAATTCACTAAAATATTTTACTACATTTTTTAGTTTAAATCAATGCTTTATGTCAACATTTTTCAGGTGCTTTAATTTAAAACGATTTTTAATTTTGTATATTTCTATTACGTCAAATCTAATATAATTATTTTCTAATTTATTTACATGTATATAGTATTTTGCACTATTATATATATGATTTTTCTTGTTCTTGTCTACTGCCTCTCTTGGATTTCCATAATTTAAATTGCTTCT
Organism: uncultured Clostridia bacterium; assembly: GCA_934141475.1. GTDB lineage: Bacteria > Bacillota > Clostridia > TANB77 > CAG-508 > CAG-269. Next base: position 48,684 of record CAKPCG010000002.1, on the reverse strand, counting down.
TGTTTTTACTTCTATAATTACTATTTCTAATTTGTCTTTTGCAATTATATCTATTTCCCCTTGTCTACATGCGAAATTTTTTTCTAATATTTTATATCCTATCTTTTCTAAATATTTTAAGCTTATATTTTCTCCCAAATTTCCAAATTCTTTTTTATTTATGTTTCTTCACTCCTTATATACATATTTCCTGGTAGTTTTTTAATTTTTCCATCTAGTTCTAAAACTAATAGTTTTGCCATAACTTCTTTTAATGGTGTATTGCTTTTTCTGGCTATTTCATTTATATCTATTTTTATATTTTTTATTTGATTATATATTTTTCGATACGTAATTGGGATTTCTTCTGCTAAATTTGTTTTTTGCTCATTAATATTATCATCGTCAATGTTAGTTTCTATTTTAGTTAAAAATTTATAGTTTTTTGTTATATCTTCAGGTTTTGTAACAAGTTTAGCAAATTCTTTTATTAGTTTATTTGTCCCTTGACTTTTAGGATTTTCTAGGCTTCCAGGTATACAAAAAACATCTCTTTGTTGTTCTTTTGCATATCTTGCAGTAACACTTGTTCCACTCCTTAAACTTGCTTCAATAACTAAAGTCGCTATAGATAGGCCACTTACAATTCTGTTTCTTTCTAAAAACTTTGCCGAATCTGCTTTTTCCACTGGTTTATATTCTGTAATTACACATCCTCCATTTTCTATTATTTTTTTATACAAACTCATATTTTCTTTTGGATAAATATTTTGGAATCCACATGGTAATACTGCAATTGTTTTTCCTTTGTTTAAAATTGTAGTTGTATGGGCTATTGTATCTATTCCTTTAGCCATTCCACTTACTATTATTAAATTATATTTAATCAATTCTTTGGTAAATATTTTGCAGTATTTTTCTCCATATTCTGTATTTTTTCTAGCTCCCACAACCGATAGACAATTTGAATTTAAAATATTTTTATCTCCTATTACATATAATTCTAATGGAGGATTTTTTATTTTCTTTAATTTTTCCGGATATAATTTATCATTTATCGATATTTTGTCCCAATTTTTTGAATATAGCTTATTTTCATTTTGTGCTTTATTATATTTTGGTAGATCAGCTTTGTTATCATTTACTATTTTCTTACATTTTTTTCCACATAGATTGCTTTCATTTCCGATCATTTTTCAATAATTCCTCCTTTATATTTTTTTTCATTTCTTTATCTCTTCTCACGCCTCACTTTCTCCAATATTTCCTATCCAAACTTCTATATTGAATCGCTTCTGCAATATGAACTTTAGATATTTTCTCTTCACCATCTAAATCTGCAATTGACCTTGCAACTTTTAAAATTCTTGAATATGCTCTACCGCTTAAGTCTAACTTTTCAAATGCTTTTTTTAATAAAATTTTTGATTCATTGTCTATTTTACAATATTTTTCTATAAGGTTTGGTGTAAGTTCGCTATTTGAATATATATCTAAATTTTTGTATCTTTTTAATTGCATTTTTCTTGCCTTATTTACTCTTTCTTTTATTTGCTTTGATGATTCTGTTTTTTGATTTGAACTAATTTTTTTGTATTCTACAGGTTTTACTTCTATATGTAAATCAATTCTATCTAAAAGTGGTCCACTTAATTTTCCTATATAGTTTGATATAGCATTTTCTGTGCATTTACATTTTTCATTATCTGTTCCATAATATCCACAAGGACATGGATTCATACTTGCTATTAAAATAAAATTCGCAGGATATGCTAAACTTGAACTTATTCTGCTTATTGATACTTTTCTGTCTTCTAGTGGTCCTCTTAACATTTCTAAAGTTTGCTTTTTAAACTCTGTAAGTTCATCTAAAAATAAAACACCAAAATGAGCAAGGCTTATTTCTCCTGGCTTTGGATTTCTTCCTCCACCTATTATTGAAATTGGTGAGCTTGTATGGTGTGGTCTTCTAAATGGTCTTTTTGTTATTAGTCCACTTTTCCCGTCAATTTTGCCAGATACACTATGTATTTTGGTGATTTCTAAGGCTTCTTCAAATGTTAAATCTGGTAAAATAGTTGGGAATCTTTCTGAGAGCATGGTTTTTCCTGATCCTGGACTTCCGAAGTAGTAAACAATTATGTGATCCGTGTTGCAGCTATTTCTAGGGCTCTTTTGGCATTTTCCTGCCCTTTTACTTCTGAAAAATCTATGCCATAATTTGTATCGTTATTTAAGCTGATATTTTTAGTTGATATATATTTTTGTAAAATTTTCTCTCCTTTTAAATATTTTATTACATCTTTTAAATTGTCTGCTGGAATAATTTCTACCCCTTTTATAATAGATGCTTCTAATACATTTTCTCTTGGAATTATAACCCTTTTTATTCCTAATTCTAATGCCTCTATACATATTGGTAAAACTCCATTTACACCATTTATTTTTCCATCTAATGAAAGTTCTCCCAAAAAAATTGTACTTTCAAATCCATCTATTTTTATGTTTCTTATTTCCCCGAATGCAATTAGAATTCCAATTGCTATTGGTAAATCATAAAATGTTCCTTCTTTTCTTATATTGGCAGGTGCTAAGTTTATAACTATTTTTCTACTTGGAAATTCTATATTAGAATTTTTTATTGCTGATCTTACTCTTTCTTTTGCTTCTTTTACTCTAATTCCTGGAAGTCCCACTATTTCAAAACTTGGAAGTCCTCCAGATACATCTACTTGGATTTCTACTAAATATCCATTAAGTCCTTCTAATGACATACTTTTTATTTTTGATAACAAATATTATCCTCCTTTTTTTGTAAATTAGTTGATTTTTATTGTGAATTACTATAAAATAAAAACAAAAATTTATCATTTAATATAAAAAATTTTAAGAATGGTGATTATTATGAACAAAAAAAGTAAAAAACTTGCTAAAAAAGTTAAAAATAAAATAATAAAATCTAAAACAGATGACAAAATTGCAAGATTAAAAAATAATATGAATATTGAAAATGTTATATCTACTAAAAAACTAAAGATTTCACTAATAATTGTTTTTATTATACTTGTTTTAATTACAATTAGATTATTTTACTTGCAAATAATTGATGGTACTAGGCTATCTAATTTAGCAACAAAACAACAAACTACAAGTGAAAAAATTAATAGTAAAAGAGGTACTATTTATGATTCTACAGGTGCTTCTCTTGCAATAAGTGAAACAGTAGATACAATTTCTGTTAATCCAACTAAATTAAAAAGCAAAAAATATGAAGATACATCTGAGCTAAAAAGTACTCTTGCTGGTAAATTTTCTGAAATTTTCGAGCTAAATTATGATGAAACTTTAGAAAAATTAAATAATGCTAATTCTTCTGTTACTATTGTAAAAAAAGTTGAAGAAGACAAAGTTAATAAATTGAAAGAATGGATAACAGATAACAAAGTTTCTGCTGGTATAAATATTGATGAAGATACCAAAAGATATTATCCTTATGGTTCTTTAGCATCACAAGTAATTGGTTCTTGTGGTACAGATAATCAAGGTTTAGCAGGAATAGAGTCTTCTTATAATTCTATTTTAAAAGGTACTTCTGGTGAAATTGTAATGTCTACAGATGCCTCTCAAAGTGAAATTCCAAATTCACAAGAGTCATTTATTCCAGCTGAAAATGGATATAACTTAACCCTTACTTTGGATGTAAAAATTCAATCCATTGTTGAAAAATATTTAAAAGAAGCTGTTGAAGAAAATTCATGCTCTAAAGGTGGAAATTGTATTGTTATGAATCCAAACACTGGTGATATTTTGGCAATGGCATCTTATCCAGATTATGACTTAAATAGTCCTTTTACACCTACATCATATTATGCTAATAATTGGGATTCTTTATCTGCTGAAGAAAAAAATTCAAGAATATATAATATGTGGCATATTCGTTCTGTTTTTGAAACATATGAACCTGGTTCTGTATTTAAACTAATTACAGCATCTGTTGCACTTGAAGAAAATATTACTAAAACAGATATTCAAAATGATTTTTATTGTAATGGTGTTGAAGTTGTTGCAGATAAACCTATTCAGTGTTGGTACTTCCAGGCTCCATATTATAAAAAACATGAAGGTGAATCTTTAAGAGAAGCTCTTATGGATTCTTGTAACCCATCTTTTATACAATTGGGAAAAAGAATTGGTGCTACTACATTATATAAATATTATAAGGCTTTCGGACTTTTTGATAAAACAAATTCTGGTTTACCTGGTGAATCTTCTAGTATTTTCCACGAATTAGACAAAGTTGGAAGTGTTGAACTTGCAACAATGTCTTTTGGACAAAGATTTACTATTACGCCTCTTCAAATGATTACAGCTGTTTCTGCTATAGCAAATAATGGTAACCTTTTGAAACCAAAAATTGTAAAATCTATGACTAATACAGATACTGGTGAGGTAACAAGTTTTGATACAACAAAAATTAGACAGGTTTTATCTTCTCAAACTGCAAATCAAGTAAAATCTATGATGAAATCTGTTGTAACTGATGGAACTGGAAAACATGCTCAAGTTGAGGGTTATTCTATTGGTGGTAAATCTGGAACATCTGAGCCTGTTGTTGGTGATACAAGTTCTGGTTATACAACTTCTTTTATAGCTATTTCTCCTGTTGAAAATACTCAAGTTGTAATTTTAGTTACACTTTATGACCCTAAAGGTGATAGTCACCAAGGTGGACAAACTGCAGCTCCTGTTGTTTCTAAAATACTTTCAGAAGTTTTACCATATATGGGAATTGAACCTGATCAAAAATAGTGTAATTATTACTATAAAAATAGTATAAATTATTCGTGTAAAAAAAATGAAAGAGAATCAATTTTATAAAAACGATTCTCTTTCATTTTTATATTTTTAAATTTTATATTTTTCTTTGAATTCTATAAGAGCTTTAGCTATTTGGTCTGGACATGATGTCCCTTTGTTGCCACATGGAATACCTTTTAAAAGATTTATTATTTCATCTATCTTCTTTCCTTTTATAAGTTGTGCTACACCTACTGTGTTTCCTGGACAACCTCCTATTATATTTAGTTCTTTTACTATACCTTCATCTATTTCGAATATCATTTGCATAGAGCATACTCCTTCTGGTTCATATATATATTTCATACTACTCACTCCTTTTTGAATTTATTATAATAAATTTATTATAATAAATTTTTTACAATAAATCAATATTATTTTGCTCTATACCAATAATTACTATTTCTTGTTGGCTTATTTCATTATCCTCCATTCTTTTTGTTTTTTCTTTTTTGCTTTTTATAAATTTTGACATTTCAACGAAATAGATTTCCATAGAAATTTTTTCTTTTTGTAAATTTTTTTCATATAACTTTACTAAAACGTTATTTATATATTTTTGGCTTTGCTTTTTTTCTATAATTGAAATTTTATGAACATTTTTTTCATTTGAAATTTGTACATTACTAAAATATTTGTCATAAGTTAAGTTACAAATACAAAATAAAGATTCTTTGATTTTTCCTATTTTTACACTTTTTACGAATATTTTTAGATTTTTATTATTTTTTACTTTTCCTACTAAATTTATAAGATAGAATTCATATTCTGCTATTTCTTGAAACTTTTCTATTTGATTAAATTCTAAATCTGTTAATTCTATTTGTAGTATTTGCTTTAGTACTTTTATTAGTTTTTCTTTGTTTGTTTCTATTTGTTTTAAGACATTGTTTTTATAATCATAAGATAAATTTTCTATTATATGCCTCCTTTAACTATAATTTATCTGGAGCACTATGTTTTTAATTTAGAATTTTTTATTAGTTTTTAGAAGTTTTTAATTATATCGACCTCCTATTTATTTTTTCATTTGGATTTTTATTTAAAATTAACAATTAAAAATTTGAAATAAATAATATTGAGTTATAACTCTTTTGAATATGCAATATTTTTATGTATGCATCCAAAAAAATATCACAAAAAATTATATAATTTATGTTTAAAGTATATGTCGATATTTAGTTTTTGTCAATACATTTTTTTATTTTACCTAAACTTTTCATCGCAAAATTCGACATTTTTCTATAAGTCACAAATAATTGTATTTATTTTCACATAATTTTCACAAATGTATTGTATTATAATTACAATATAAATTATAATAGTATAAAAAACAGGAGGTTTTATTATGAATGATAACGAATTTAAAAATGTAATTAATAATCCTAAGTCATATCATACAAATTCATTTGGCAAAACTGTAGTTGTTCCATTTCTAAGTGGAATTTTGGGATGCAGTTTAGTTTTAGGTACATGTTTTGGAGTACCTAGTATAAAATCAAAATTATTTCCATCTACTGAAGCATCGGTTTCTACATCAACTAATTCATCAACTACTTCAGGTACAGTAAATACTGATTTGGTATCTTTGTCAAATTATTCAGATACAACAGTATATGCTGCAAATAAAATATTACCATCAATTGTAGGTATTACAGTAACTTATAATGTTACAACATCTTCACCATTATTTAGTATGTTTGGTCAAGGTCAATCTTCAACATCTGAGGCTACTGCATCTGGTTCTGGAATAATTATAAGTGATGATGGTTATATTGTTACAAATAATCACGTTGTAGATTCTTCTTCTGAATCAACTTATTATGATATTTCTCAAGCAACTTCTCTTAAAGTTTCTTTATATGGAGATGACACACAATATGAAGCTCAAATAATAGGAAAAGACGCTCAAACAGATTTAGCTGTATTAAAAATTGATAAAACTGGTTTAACACCTGCTGAATTTGCTGATTCTGATACTGTAAAAGTTGGTGAATTTGCAATGGCTGTTGGAAATCCTTTAGACCTTGGAACATCAATTACATGTGGTATTGTAAGTGCATTAAATAGAAAAGTTCAAGATTCTGATGGTAAAACAACTTATACATGTATTCAAACAGATGCAGCAATAAACTCTGGAAACAGTGGTGGAGCATTAGTTAATAGTCAAGGGCAAGTTATTGGTATAAATACTTTAAAAGTTGCAAGTACTGGTGTAGAAGGAATAGGTTTTGCAATTCCAATTAATTCTACAACAAATGTTATAGACCAATTAAAAACAAATCAAACAGTAAAAAGACCATATATTGGAATATCTGGTAGAGATTTAGATGAAACAACTGCTAAAAGATATAATTTAGTTACAGGTGTATATGTTGTTTCTGTTGATGAATATTCAGCAGCTGAAAAAGCTGGTTTAAAAATTGGTGATGTAATTATTGCAGCAGATGGTCAAACAATTACAAAAATGACAGAATTAAATGATATTAAAAACAAACACTCAATTGGTGATACTATAAAATTAAAAATTAATCGTAATGGTCAAGAAAAAGAAATTAGCTTAACTTTAGGTGAACAAAATTCTAATTAATAATTTTTTCACATTGTTTTCACAAAATGGACAAAAACATAGTGTATATTATAGGTAAGTTAATTGAAAAAGCAATTAGCTTAAACAAAAAGACATCCCCTTTTATTTTCAGAATAGAGAAGTTTCCCAAAGCTTCTCTATTTTTTTGTTTTAAAAAAACTTCAAATCATTAAGTATGTTTTACTTAATAATTTGAAGTTTATAAGTATAATAATTATTATTTTACATATTTACTTATAATTTTGTATCTTATAAAAGCTATAACTCCAACCAATGCTATAATTCCAATCATCATAAATATTCTTCCTTCTCCTGTTTTTGGTAAGCTTATTTTAGATGTTGTTTTATCACCAGTAGTTTGTGAATTATTTGAGTTACCACTGTTATTGTTGTTATTTGACCCATTTGAGTTATCCCATTTAAAGTCAAAATTTAATTCTTTGTTATCTACGTAAATTTTTGTATCTACATCACTTTCTGTATCTAATTTCATAGCTTTAGATACTTGAACCGTTTGATTTCCTCCTCTTACTGCTACTTCTTTTATATATAAATATAAATCGTCATTTTCTGATTCTGATAAGTCGCCAAAGTTTGCCATTTCATTTGTATTTGCAATAAATGTTATTTTATCTTCTGCTTTTTGTTCTTCTTTTATTTTGGTCCAGTCTGTTATTTTGCTTTCATTTTTATTTGTAGACATATAATAATAGTATTCATAACTATCATTTTCATCTAAATATCTTTTTATTCCACTTACATTTGTGTCTATTGTCATATATTCTTTTTCGCTTTTATCTGTAAATAGATATAATTTTAAAGCTGAAATTTTAGATATTGCATTACCCATATCTGAATTTTTAGGTAATAGTTCTTTTTCTATTTCTACATCAAATGTTGTTGTTTTATTTTTATATGTTACTGTTAAAGTATTTGTTCCAACTTTTGTATTGTCAAATCCTGTTACTTCTACTCCTTCAGCTGTTAATAAGACTTCTTCTTTGGATCCATCATTATATATTACATTTATTGCTCCACCTGTTAAATCTAATTTTTCTTGATTTTGCATGTATTTTGTTTTGCTAGGCTTTTTACTCATTTCTATTGATTCGACTTGTTTTTCTTCTACTGTTATTTCTTGATCAACTGTTTTTGATTCATATTTTACTGTAACTGTTTTTTGGTCTTTAGTTAAATTAGTTCCATTTTCGATTGTATAGTCTTTAACTTCTACTTCTGTGTTATCTTCATATTTTGCCTTTACTACCATTCCTGTTTTATCAAAATTTTGACCTACTACATATTTTACTTTTGTAGGTGGTGTTGTAATTTCTAGTTTTGTTACTTGGTTATCTTCTACTGTAATTGATTGTGTAACTGTTTTACCTTCATATGATATTGTAACTGCTGTTTGTCCGTTTTTTAGTACATCTCCATCTGTTATTTCATAATCTGTTATTTCTTTTTGTGAATTGTCTAAATATGTTGCTTTTACTACCATTCCTGTTTTGTCAAAACTGTTTCCTGCTTTGTATGTTGTTTTTGTAGGTGGTGTTGTAATTTCTAGTTTTGTTACTGAATTTTTTGTTACTGTTATTGGTTGACTTACAGTTTTGTCTTGATATGATATTGTAACTGATGTTTGTCCTTCTTTTAATGCTGTTCCATTTGTAATGTTATAATCTGTTATTGTTTCTGATTTTCCATTATTGTAGTTTGCTGTTACTATCATTCCTGTTTTATCAAAGTTTTCACCTTCAAAATATGTTGTTTTTGTAGGCGGTGTTGTAATTTCTATTGATTTTAAAGATTCGTCTTGTACATCTGATACAGTAAAAGCTTTTATTGTTAAATCTCCATTATCTAAGTTATTATTACCATCTTTTAATTTTGATGTATCATACCATGTAATATTGCTTAAATCTGTACCTACTCCTACAAAGCATTTATTTGCTTCAACTTTTACCTTACTAAATATATTTTCATCTGCTAATTTTGATTCTAAAAACACATTTGTTCCATCATTTTTAGTTCCTTTAACTTCAACAACTACTGTAAAGTCACTTGAATTTATTTCAATAGGTTTTGAAAATTCTAATGTATGGTAACCAGCTCCAACTGTAACTTCTTCACCATTTTTTAAACTTACTTGTGTTAAATCTTTTGAATCCTTACTTGTACCATTGGGATTTACATATACTTTGCATATATATGTTTCTGGGCAATGTAAGCTTACTTGTGTTAAATATTCTTTTTTATCTGATTGTTTTGAATATGTAGATGAAAGCAATAATTTTTGTGTTCCTGCTACATTTAATAGTTTGCTTGGATAAACTTCATCATATTGATATAAATAATCATAATTTACTTTATCTGTAGCTTTTTCAATACCATATACCATTTCTCCAATATTACAATCTTCGTATGATACATACATTATTCCATTATCTCCAACTGGCATTGTTGCTCTTCCATCTTTTATTGTAAAGCCTATCTTTTCAATTACGGAATCAGGTATAGCTTGTGCACTGTTTATACCATTATTTTGTAAATATTCTTTATTATCATTAAAAATTTTTTCTTTAAGTTCTTGTAGGTCATAATCTAATTTTTCACCCCAAGAATTTTTTACTATCCATGCTCCATTTGATTGTGGTCTTAATTTTTCATTAAAGTTAGTTGTACTATAATTGTCATCCCAACCAATTATTGCAACAGCATGATTTGCAGGATATTTTTTTGAATCATTACAATAAACTGCACCTGTATCTTTATTATAGCAGTCTTCTCCTACAATACTTGCTCCATGTAAACCAGTAAATACAGCTCCATTGTTTTGCACATGTTCTTTTATTTGTTTTATAAGCTCTGTCTTATCAGTTGCTAAAAATTCTTTGATATCATAAACTTGTGTTGTAACATTTTTCTGAATACTCGATATATCTATTATGTCACTATTATCTTCAAATGGCATATCTTTTTCATCTACTGCCCCTATCCCATTTGTTAAATATGAATCTGCTAAATACCAAGAGCCTCCTGTTCCTGGATTTCTGTTATATCCTTTTTCATTTTCTTTATTGTCTTTAAAAATCCTACTTGTTCCATATTCCATATGTCTTTCTGAGTAATCATATACTTTTGGAGTAACTCCACTTTTATAGTTTAACATTGCAATATTAGATTCTAATGCTGCTATTGCTGCAAATGCCCAACATGCGTTTTGATTTTTTTGATCTCTTACTACAACGTTTTCTGGTATTACATCTTTTAAAGAATATTTATTGTCCGTAGTAGCACTTGCTTTCAAAGATCTTATTTTTTTTACTACACTATTTTTGTCATAGTCAGATGATATATTAAATAGCTTAGGTTGCAAAACTTTTTCTTTTTCATTTTCTGGTAAATTTAGCCATTCTTTGTATTCATCGCTATAATCAACCATTTTAAATGATCTGGTATTATTTACTGCAAATATAGGATTTGCAATACTAATTAGAATAATTAGTATTAAACTACTAATTAATAGTTTCTTTTGTGTTTTCATATATATTGTTCCCCCTTAATAATTTTTACATGATTTTATTATATATTACTTAATTTTTTTTGTAAATATTTTTCATCTATCTTTATTTGTTAATTTTTTCTTTTATCTAAATATTACTATATCCATTTCACTTGTAAATTCGTCATTTCCATATGGGTAAATAATATATACATATCCGTCTTGTCCAATAAAAAATTCTTTTGCATTTTTTATTTTATAAGTATCCGAATTTGCATCTCTTATATTAACATTATATCCTAATTCATTAAGTTTTATATTTTGTTCTTGAGCTTGATTTATTTCATCTTTTATTTTACTATTTGCTGTATTTTCATCAATATTTTTTTGTTTTATAATATCATCTATTGTAACTTCTTTATTAGTTTTTAAATTATAATTATATGTTTGAATTATAATTCTTTCACTACTATCTCCTTCTTTAAGTTCTGATAATATAACTAGAGATAAAATATCATTTTGCTCATATGCTTTATATTTTACATTATAGATTATATTTGTTTTACTATTAGATGATAATACATTTTCTGATTTGTCTTTGAATATTTCTTTTATTTGTTTGTTTTGTTGTCTTGCAAATTCTGAATCTATATTAAAATAAGGTATTTTTATATCAACAGTATAATTATCTTTTTGTTCTTGAGTATTAAATGCAACAACTATAATATCACTATCTTCTTTTATCTTTTTTATCGTACCACTATATGCTTCATTTACATTTAATGTATTATCAAAGATATTTAAAAAGTTTTCTTTTAATTTTTTGTAATCAGCATCATCTTCTTTGGTTATTCCAAAAATCAATCCTAGTTCCTCATCTTTGAAAAACTGCATATATACTGCGACTCCCACAGCAATTAATGATATAATTATTATGAATATATAAACTATATGTCTTAACTCAAACTTTCTCTTTTCAATAACTGGTCTCATAGAGTTTTTCCTTCCTTAGTTTTTTTATTAAAAATTTTGTTTATAAATTCTAGAATTTTTTCTTTGATTTTTTGATACCATTTTAATTCTTTATGTACTATAGGTAAATTATTTATATTTTCCTCAGTATTACTTGCACTGTTTTCTTGTTCTAATACTTCTTTTTCTTGTTTTTGCTCTGGATTTTCTATAATTTTTGCTTCATTTTCTTTTATATATTCAGCATTTTCTATATTTTTTGTATTTTCTTCTTTTTCTATATCTTCTTTCCAATATTTCATTGTAATCCAAGATAAAATTGGAAGTGTTTCAGGTTGCAAATTTTGTTCTTCAAGTGGTATTTCTTTAGATATTTGTGGTTTATATTCTACATCTCTTTTACTTTTAAGAACTTCCAACATTTCTATCGGAAGTGCTTCTAATTTTTTTTCGTCATCTATCATTTTTAATATTTCTATAACTTCTGAATAAGCTTTTTTATTATCTTTTTCCATGGTATCTCCCCTTCTTTTGTGAAATTCACTTTATTTTTTGCCTTACATATTCATATAATATTACTCCTGTTGCAACAGAAGCATTTAGACTTTCTGTTTTTCCAAGCATTGGTATAATAGTTTTTATATTAGCTATATTTTTTACATTTTTTGAAACTCCATTTGCTTCGTTTCCTATTACTACTACCTTTTTTTCTAAATTTATATCGTAAATAGATTTTTTTGCATCTAAATCTGTAACTACTACGTCATAGCCTTTCTTTTTAATTTCTTCTAATGTTTTTGAAAGATTTTCACATTCTAAAATGTTTATTCTAAATATTGCTCCCATAGTTGATCTTATTACTTTTAAACTATAAGGATCTACTGTTCCTTTTGATATAAGAATTTGGCTTAACGCTATACTATCTGCTGTTCTTATTATTGTTCCTAAATTTCCTGGATCTTGAATATCATCTAGTGCTAACATTATAGAATTTGAATAGTCTACATTTTGCTTTTTATTTTCTTTATTTACAATAGCAAGTACTCCTTGTGGTTTTTCAACATCTGATATTAGCTTAAATATATTTTCTGGAACTTCTATATAATCTATATTTTTTAAATCTTCTTCCAAGTATTTTTTTACCAATTCACTATCTAAAGCATTTTTACTTACTATAATATTTTCGATTTTTGCATTTTCATTTATAGCTTCTTTTACAATTTTTACACCTTCAATTATAAATTGATTATATTCTTTTCTGTATTTTTTATCTTTTAGTTTTATAATATGCTTTATTAGTTGGTTTTCTTTACTTGTTATTTGTTGCATCATTTACTCCTTTTTTAGAAATTTCACATTTATGATACCATTTTTTTTATATTTCTTCAAGTTTTTAGCTTACATAAATCTTTTTTTCTAAATCAACTATTTCTTTTTCTAGTTGCTCATCCTGAATTTTTGCTTGTTCTACATATAATTTAACAATTTTCTTTAAATCATCATTATCTAATTTAGATGGACTTATTTTACTATTTTTCACATCATCATATAATTTTAAAATTCTATTTTTTTCATATGATCTATTTTTATATTTTAACATATTCAATTCTGTAATATTTTGATTAAGTTTATTTTTTTTGAGTTTTATTTCTTGATCTAGCATTTTTATTATATCTTCTTGTTCTTCCTCTGTTAATTTGTTTAAATTACAGGTTCCATTTTTAACATTATTATAAAGTTTAAAAAATTCTTCTTTATTATTTACAGTTTTTTCTGTATTTTTAGTTTTTTCTTCTATTTTCTTTACTTTTTTGTCTAAAAATATTTTTCTAAAAAAACTTTTTATCTTTTCAAGTATTTTCATAAAATCTCCTCTTATAATCCCTATTCTTTTATTACTTCTTTAACTTTTTTCATCTTATCTTGTAGATCTGTATTTTTTCTTTCTTTTTCCTTTTCGTCTTTTATTTCTTCAAATGACTCTTTTATTAAGGTATCTAATTCTTTTATTTCTGCTAATGCTTGCATTATTTTTTCGATATTTATTTGTTTGCTTTTTTGTGATTTTTTTGCTTTTTCACATTTTTCGATTTGTATTGATTTTTGGCTTTTTTTATCATCTTGAACTTCTTCTTGAATTTCTTGTTCTCCATTTACTTCTTGAATCTTTTCTTCTTCACTTGCTTCTTGAATCTCCTCCTCGCTTGTTTCTTGAAATGCTTCTTTTTCCTCGATTTTTTCTAAAATATCTCCATATATTGATTCTTGGTTTTCTTCATCTAGCTTATCAAGTAATTCTTCCATCATGTCCATGCTTTCATCTTCTGAAAATTCTGGTGTTTTTGTTGCTTTTAAATCTTTTACATTTTCTTTTAGCGTTTCTATGCCATCTACTTCATCTGTTTTTTCATCTGGAATAATTTCTTGTTCTTTTTTTGTACCTTCTTTTCTATTATTTTGTGGTGCAGCTTTAGGCCTTATAGCCCTATTTCTTTCAGTCTCTTTTTCTACATCGCTTGCATTTTCAATTCTTATTCCATCTGTTATTTCTAGTTTGTCTTCTGGTTCATCAAAAATCCCCTCATATTCACGTGTAGTTTCATTTGCATATTCATGATGCAAAATATGGTACGGATTTTTAAAGTAACCATATTTCATTTCATTATTTTTCCACATTTTAGATTGAATTAGTTGCCATACACCTCTAATAGTTGATTGCTTTATACCCATTTCTTCTCCGAATTTCACTAATTCTTTTATTATCTATACCACCAAATCTTTTTTCTAAAAATATTTTTTCTCTTTCATTTGGATTTGCAGTTTCCATCATTTTCTCAACTAGATCTTCCATTTCTGTTCTTATAACTGTATTCATAGCCGCATCGTCAGTTCTTTTTTCATCTTCTATATCTAAATCACTTTCATCGTCTAAATATACACCATCAGCTACCGGAATTCCGTCTAAATATTCAATTCTTCCTATATTTTCACTTGTATTTGTGTTTTTTAGTTTTTCTTCAAATTCTAATTTTTCATTTTCATTTAATCCATCTAAACTCTCTCTTAAATGATATTTAACATATTTCTTAAAAGTTTCTCTTGATTTATCTCCTAAATCTAATAAATCTCTTGCAATGTTTATTTTTTTTCCGCCAATTTCAATATTTTCCATTTCTAAAAATTCTAAAAGTGAAACTTCTCTGCCAAATTCCTGCTCATAATCTCTTTTAGCTCTCTTAAATTTTCTAAATCTTTCTTGTTGATATAATTGGTTGTTTTTATCAAGAGTTCTCCAACTCCTAGAAGCACTATGTTTCATGATTTCTACTGCATAGCTTGCAAATGTTACACCGAAATTAACATCATATTGGTCTATTGCTTTTAGCATACTCATAACTGTCATCTGAGCTAAATCTTCTTGTTCTATATTGTAATCATAAGTTCTAACTTCACTTGCAACCCATAAAGCAAGTCTTATATTATGTTCTGCTATTTTATTTTTTATTTCTCTATATTCTGGTGATGTATCATCTAATCCTTGCTTTTTTAATTTATCTAATTCTACAAATAGTCTTTTTTGCTCTTCTGGTTTTAAAGGTTTTGGTAAAGGGATTTCTTCCATTTTGGGTAAATACTTATAATTTTCAAGTTCTCCCATTAGAGTAACATTTTGTCCTCTTATTTCTATTCCTTTTTTATTTAGATAATCAAATAAATACGCTCTTTCTGCATCATTTTCTGTAATGTTTAATATTGAACTTAACTTTATTTTTCCATTATTTATTTGTTTGTCTGCTTTTTTATTTAGTTTTGCTTTGGTTTCTTCTGTTGGAGCTTGATTATTTTGCTCATAATAGTCTATATCATTTCCATCAAATTCATAATCTCTAACTTTAGTACCCATCTTTTCTCCTTTCTTTTTTAAGGCTCCATTCCTTCTGCCTTTTTTAGATTTTTAAAAAATTCTTTACTGGCATTTTTAAAGCTATCTTTACTGTTAAATATTTTGTCTATTAATCTCATAGATTCACTATCTATATTTTTTATACAATAATATTGATACTGTTTTGCTAAATTTGCTTCTTCTTCATCCAAACTGTTTATTAATGGCTTTCTTCCATTCTCTTTTAAAAATTTAAAACATTTTAAAATTACTGTTTTTGTGTTATTTTTCTCAATTTCATTTAAAGATATTTTATACATTATTCTTTTTATATTGCATAGTTTATTATCATCTTTTATTACTAGCTTAATTCTTTTTTCTATTTCTTCTTTATATGGACTTTTCAAATATCTATTTGCTAAATCTCGTTCTTCTTTTATATTGCTTTCTTTTTTAGGAAACTTTTTATCATTTTGCTCTATAAATCTTAAAAGTTCAATTGTAATATTATTTATGTTATTAGATTTAGAAATCAAATCATAGTATATGTCTATTTGTTCATCTGTCATATTTTTAAGTTTTTTACAAAATTCTACTATACTATCTAAGCTTAATATATTTAATTTTTTTTCAATATTTTTTTGTTTCATAATTTCATATTTTCGTTTAATATATGTTACATCTGCTGGTTTAAATTTATTTACTATTTCTATAATTCCTAAATTTACTAATTCATCCCAACTACTATTTATATGCTCTTGTAATATTTCTTCTACTTTGCCTACGGTTTCAAACCTTAGTTTTTGTTGTTTTTCATAGTTTTCGCTTCTTATTTTTTCTGATTTAATAACTAAATCTAAAAGCTCATTGCCTTCTTTTAAGTCATATCTTCTTGTCATTCTTTCTATTGAAGTTTTTAAATATATAGGAAGTTCTTTACCATTTGCAATATATTTTTTTGCCAAATTATTTATTGCATCAACATCATTTTGGCTTATTTTTATTCCAAGTGCAATTTTTTCTATTGGTGTTATTTTCACCTTATTTTGTATATATAAATTTCTTAATTTTTCAATATTTTCACTATCAGCATCAAATATTTTTCTTAAATAATTTTTAGCTAATAATGTTTCTTCTTGACTTTCTGTAGATATTTTTGGAACTCTTTTATTTTCTTTTACAAAATTTATAATTCTTTCCATATATCTGTTATTTTCAGCAACTGTTTTTTCATTTATAGTTTCAAATTCGCCAAGATATTGTTTTCTTTGTTCAATTGACATAGACAATTCTTGTGGTAAAATTATATTCAAACTATATAGTTTTTCAAATTGTTCATTATTTACATAACTAGCATATAAATCTATTTTTTTATAAGCTGCTTTTATATCTGTATTTGAAAATAGCTCTTTTTGAAAATCTCTATTTTTAGGAATATTTTGCAGAGTTTTGATTGCATCGTCAATTCTACTCTCAATTATTTTTTCTTTTGTTATGCTTCTTTCTATTTTACTTATTTTTTCTAATATTTCTTTTGTTTCGTCCATTATTTTAAATCTAGCTAATACTTCTTTGTATTTTTCTGCATTTTCTGGATTTTCTTTAATTTTTCTTTCATATTCTTCATGTAATTCTTGGTATATTAGTTCTATTGCAGAGTGATTTTTAAAGTTATTTACCATGTCAAATATTTGAATTTGTTTATTTCTTCCAGAAAATGATAAACATCTTCCTATTTGTTGAAAATATATTATTGGAGATAATGTTTTTCTAAATAAAAATACTCCATCTATTCCTTTTACATGTACTCCTTCATTTAATGCGTCAACACATAAAAGAATTGAAATTCCTTCTTTCTCTTCATTGAATTTTTTCAGAGTTTCTTTATTTATCTGCTTTCCACTTTTTCCTTCATTTCCTTTTAATGTCATTTCTTTAATTCTCGAATGAACTATGTATTTTTTTACTTTTCCTTTATCTTTAAACCAACTGTCAATCTGATCACTGTATTTGTATAACTCACTTATGCTATCACAGAAAACTATGTATTTACCATCTTTTTTTTGTATATATTTATTTATCATATTTCTATAATCTTCTGCGCCGTTATTTATCTCTTCTCCAACTTTGTCTAGTTCTTTTTGTTTTTGTGATTTAAACTTTCCATCTGACATTTTATCGATTCTTTTTTGTGCTTTTTCTAATTCTTCTCTACATGCAATTTTAGAATTATAATAAAATGGTGTTGGAAGCAAATTTTCAAGCATGGCTTCTGAAAGTGATAGTTCTGATGCTACATTTCCATCAAATAGTTCTTCTGTCATATCTCTTTCTTTATCTAAATACCTTTTTCTTGTAGCTGTTAATCCAATAACTTTTTTATCTTTATTTCCGTATTTGACAAAATATCTTAGCTCTTTTAATTTTTTATAGACTAGCTTCGCTCCTGCTCTATGATATTCATCTAATATAAAATAATCGTATTTTTCATAAAGTTTTTTCATATCCACCCCTTGAAGATTTCCATATATAACTGTATCTATATTTAGATCTTCTGGAGTAAGTCCAATACTATATGAACTATCCATTAATTGGTCTATTATCGGGTATGTTGGCGAAATATAAAGTCCCTTTTTTTGCCTAAATTCATATATAAATTTTAAAGCAATAAAAGATTTACCTGTACCTGTAGCATGATTTATTGTTGTAAATCTATTTGTTTTTAGTGAGTTTAATAGTTTTTGATATGCTTTTTCATTATGAGGAAATAATTCTACATCTTTCATTTATTAAAACCTTTCTAAATTTAATGTTCTATACCATCTATTTGTTCACTTCTTTTGGCTTTATTTTCTTGTAATGTTTTTTTCATTTCTGCTTTATTATTCTTATAATTTCCTTTAAGTTCTTGTATTTCTTCTTTTAATTTAATTTGTTCTTGTAAAGTTTTTTGTAATTTTTCAATTTTTTCTAAAACTTCCATATTAGTATCATTATTTTTTTGAATTAGATCGTTTAATTCTGCTTCTATTTCTTTTATACTTTGTTTTATTTCTTTTTTTCTTTCTTTTAAATATTTTATTATAGATTTTACATCTTTTATATTTTCTTGTTCTGCAATAATTTCTTCAGTTGTTTCTTTTATATTTTCATATCTTTCTTGGTTCTTTTTTTCTAATTTTCTTTTTTCTAGTTGAGCTATTTCTTCTGTTATAAAATCTACTTCAGCTTTACTTATATTTTTATCTTTTAATAATGCTATTTTTAATATTTCGTTTTTTTGCCTTTCTGGTAAGTCTTTTGTATCAATTGCTTCAACTATTTCTGATAAATGTTTTTTTACTTTTGAATAACTGTAAAAATATTCACCTAGTTGGATTACAACTCCTTCTTCTGTTACATCTTGATCTATTTTAGATAATAATTCATTTACTAATTCTTGATTATCTTTATTTTCTTTTGCCTCTTGCATTGACTGATTATCTTGTTTTTCTTTTATTTCTTGTATTTGTCGATTTTCACCAATTTCTTTTTCATTTTCAGTTTCATTTACAGTTAGATTTTCTCTGTTTACAATATAATATAGACTTTCCTGAATTAATTCTTGTCCTCTTTTTCTTTCTAGTTCTTCTATTACTTCTTTTTTAGTTACACCATATTTTTTTAGTAACTCTTTTTCTGTTACAAAAACTTTATCATTTATTTTTTTCTTATTTCTTACTTCTACTATAAGAGGTTCATTATTTTTTGTTAATAAATTAATTTTCAGATTTAGTGATTTATTCTTTGCTTTAAACAGCCTGTCTGAACCAATTTTAGCTATTTCATAAAGTCCACTTTCTATTGCTAAATCTAAATTTTCTTGTATATTTTTTGCATTTCCCATAAAAGCATTACTAATGTTACGATTTGTTAGCATTATTTTATATTGTTTTAGTACATCATAAATACCCTCAAATCTTTCTGATTTTGCTATTGCTAAAACTGTTGGATATTCTTCAAATATTTTTGGATCTATGCCTAGTTTACCTGCTATTTCTATCATGTCTAAAATATCTATGGCTCTTTCAATATTTGATATAAGTAGTGTACTACATTTTTCTAATATTTTTACTCCCATACTTAAATTAGAACCTTTTACTACTTCTATTATGTCTCTTACGCTTTCTGGAGTTGCTTTATCTAATACAGTTTGAGTTATAACTTTTTCAGAATCTAATCCTGCTTTTTCTATTTCTTCTATTACTCTTATTGCATTTTGTCTGTCTTTTGCATTTTTTAGCATAATTTCTATATTTACTATAGGGTCACTTATTTTTTTAGTTGCTGTTTTATATTCTTGTTTTTCTTTTGGAGATAATGTTTTATAGTTTGCTTTTTTTATTAACTCTGGATCTGCCTTTATAAGAAGATCGCTTCTTCCTAAATACATACCTTCATATTTTGGTGTTTCATCTAGTGCTACACTTCTTTCAGTTACGTGAATTGAAAATTGTCCATATTCCGGAACATCAAAAATATATACAGCAAGATCAGAATTGTCTTCCTCAACTTGGTCTCTACCATAATTAATATCTATTTTTTCTTCTTTTATTTCATTTATAATCTCATTAAAATATATGCTTTTTTGTTTAAACATCCATTTTGATGCATATATACAATAAGCTAGTGCCTTTTCTTTTTTTATTGAATCTATTTGTTCTTTTCTTATATTGTATTTTTGCATTAAATATCTTTCACCATTATATGCTATTCCTTCTGTTGGTGAAAACATCTCTCTAGCTTTTGTATATAATTTTGCTTTTTCATCTTCAGAATACTCTCTTTCTATTTTACTTGGTAATTTTAATAATATAATATCTTCAAAAACATATTCAAATGTATGAGCTAATTTATTAAGCAATTGTAAATTTCTTAATTTTTTTATAATAATAGGATCTTCATCCATACCTTTTAAGTATTCATCCCAATTTTTTACATTTTTATGGAATATGTCTCTTGCTTGATTTTGTTTTTCTTTATTAAATGGTGAAATTTCGCTTAATAAATCAATCATTGATTCATATCTTACAATTTCTAACTTATTTCTTTCTTTTTTATCTAAGTCTAACCACTCATCATCTAGATAAAATCTCTCATAATTTTCAAATCCGCTATTTTTTCTATATTTTTGTCTTGACTTAAAATTTTCTTCATCATCTCTAAAATATTTTATTAAAAAATCATCTTGACCTGTAAAACCATTTGCTGTTGTATCTTCCATTAAGCCTATAATCATCTCTCTAAATTCGTTTAATTTATTTAATCTATATTCTTGTTCTCTTTTCCTTGCTAATTCTTTATCATATCTATTTTCTGCATTTCTGTATTCATAACCTTTTGCCATTTGCATCGCTCCTTATATATATTATTTCTACTTAAAATAAAAACAAGTGGAGTTAATAACTTCACTCCACTTGTAACCATCACACTTTTAAGTCTTTGAGCTTAAATCATCAACCTCTCTTTCAATTATTGAAATTCTTTGCAAAACCTCATCATTGCTCAAAACTTCGTCTTTTACGACTCCTTGCATTTCGTCATAGAGTCCATTTAATCTTTGATGGACTCTTAAAGTATCTGCTATTTCTGACGGATTTTTAATTCCGGCATTTAAAATTACAGACATCTTTTTTTCAACTTTTGAAACGTTTTCGTAAATCTTTTGATTTTCTTCTTGTTTTGGTTTCTTTAAACTTAAACTCATTTTTTAGTCCTCCGTTTTTATATGGTTTGCTTCACTATGGTTACATAATATAAATTATAGCACTTTTTTCCACTTTTGCCAACATTTTTTTGCATTTCTTTTAAAACTAGTTATTATTTATCAAAATATGAGCTAACCTCTTGTAAATCCTCAAAATTCTTCTGTCTTAAAATCTCATATGTAATTATTGCAACTGAATTTGACAGATTTAATGATCTAAGAGTTGGAAGCATTGGTATTCTTATTGTTTTTGTATTTAAATACTTTTGTAATAAATCTTCTGGTAATCCTTTTGTTTCTTTGCCATATAGAACAAATACTTCATCCATTTTTGAGTAGTTTATATCTGTATATTTTGTTTTTCCTTTTGTTGTTGCAAAAAACATATTATGCTTCTCTGGTTTATATTTATTTAAAAATTCTTCTAATGAACTATGTTCCTCAATATCAAGTTTATCCCAATAGTCTAGTCCCGCTCTTTTTAATGCTTTTTCATTTAAACTAAATCCTAATGGATGTACAAGATGTAGTTTTGCCCCAGTAATAGCACATGTTCTTGCTATATTTCCTGTATTTTGCGGTATTTCTGGTTCTACCATTACTATATTTAATTTCATTTTTTCTCCTCATCATCTAATTTTAACACTGATAAAAATGCTTCTTGTGGCATTTCTACTTTTCCTATTTGCCTCATTCTGGCTTTTCCTCTTTTTTGCTTTTCTAGTAGTTTTTTCTTTCTTGTTATATCTCCACCATAACACTTAGCTAGTACATCTTTTCTTAGTGCCGAGATTGTCTCTCTTGCAATTATACTTCCGCCTACAACTGCTTGAAGTGGAATTGTAAATAAATGCCTTGGTATAACTGTTTTTAATTTTTCTACCATTTTTCTTCCTCTAGTATATGCCATATCTTTATGTACTATAAATGATAAAGCATCTACTGCTTCTCCATTTACGTGAATATCTAATTTTACAAGTTTAGCTTCTTTATACTCTTTAAATTCATAGTCAAATGAAGCATATCCTTTTGTTTTAGATTTTAAATTGTCAAAAAAGTCATATATTATTTCATTTAGTGGCATGTCATATATTAATTCTACACGAGTTTCGTCTAGGTATTTCATGTCTATATAATTTCCTCTTCTATTTTGACACATTTCCATTATTCCTCCAACATATTCTTTTGGAGTTAATATTTTGGCTGTTACTATAGGTTCTTCTATAAATGAGATTTCTCCTTGTGGTGGTAAATCTCCTGGATTATATATATCTAGTATTTCTCCATTTGTTTTATGAACTTTGTATATAACAGAAGGTGCGGTTGTAATTAATCCTAAATCAAATTCTCTATCTAATCTTTCTTCTATTATTTCTAGGTGAAGTAATCCTAAAAATCCACATCTAAATCCATAACCTAGTGCTACAGATGTTTCTTGTTCAAATTCTAATGCTGCATCATTTAATTTTAGTTTTTCTAATGCTAGTTTTAAAGCTTCAAATTGACTACCATCTATTGGATATATTCCACAATATACCATTGGCTGTACTTTTTTGTACCCTTTTAAAGGTTCATCAGCTGGATTTTGATTTAGAGTGATTGTATCTCCAACGTGTATTTCTGACAAACTCTTTATGCTTGCTGCAATATATCCAACTTCCCCTGCTTTTAATTCTTTTGCTGGCATATATGTACCTGGAGCAAAATATCCCACTTCTGTTACGGTAAATACTTTATTTGCTTGCATTAATTTTATCTCGTCTCCTATTTTTACACTTCCATCCATTACTCTTACATATGCAACTGCACCTTTGTAATTATCGTAATAAGAATCAAATATTAAGCATTTGGTTTTTCCAAGTATATTTCCTTTTGGTGCTGGTAATTCTGTAACTATTTTTTCTAATACTTCTTCAACATTTAATCCTGTTTTTGCTGAAATACATGGGCAGCCTTCAGCTGGTATTCCTATTATATCTTCTATTTCTTTTTGTGTTTCATATGGTCTACTACTTGGTAAATCGATTTTATTTATTACAGGTAGTATTTCTAGGTTATTGTCTATTGCTAAATATACATTTGCAAGTGTTTGTGCCTCTACTCCTTGGGTACTATCTACTATTAAAATTGCTCCATCACATGCAGCTAAACTTCTTGATACTTCGTAATTAAAGTCTACGTGACCTGGGGTATCTATTAAGTTAAATGTATATTCTTTTCCATCTTTTGCTTTATATTTCATTCTTACAGATTGGGCTTTTATTGTTATTCCTCTTTCTCTTTCTATATCCATATTGTCTAAAATTTGCTCTTCCATTTCTCTTTTAGATAAAGCTCCTGTTAGTTCTATTAATCTATCTGCAAGTGTTGATTTTCCGTGATCTATATGGGCTACAATGCTAAAATTTCTTATATATTTTTGATATTCGTTTTGTAACTCTATTTCTTTTTCTTGCATAAATATAATTTTCCTTTCTAATGTTTTGGTCTTTTATTTTCTTGATTATTTTAACATATTTTATATATTTTTTCTATATTTAGGGGATTTTTTTTGATTTTTAATAAAAAAATATTCACTTTGGAATATTAAAGTGAATGGTAGGTGGATTTTTTTTGGTTTGATTTTATAATTATATATTCAAAACTCCCTCCCCAGTTATTATTCTGGGGAGGGAGCTGTACGGATTCTCTAGTATCCTAACACATTCAGGCACCAGTTAATGCCCTGAGAAATGTATTTTGGTGCTTTTACAACAACTTTTATTGTATCGTCTAAAAGCTTGGTATCAGCTCCAGACATCGCTGCTAATACTTTTAACAAGATTAACAACACTACAAAAAAGCACGCTGTACGCACAAGGCCTCGAGTTACCACTTCTCTATAGATAAGTAAAACCACAATCAGGGGCACACATATTGCCACCAAAATTTTCATAAACTGGTGGTAAAAGCTCAGTGTTCCTGCAGCTGGGCTTGTCGGCTCTGTAACAGCCAAAATGGTCATTAAGGCCACTCCTAAGATTGCAATCGAAACTATAGCAATTACGATAGTCAGATCCTTCTGATTCTGTGGTAAACTATTCCACTTATTCAGAAACTGCTCTTTCCAGTTCCGCTTGTTGTTTTCCGAACACTCATTTTTTGTCGTCTGGTTGTTCAGGTTGTTCATTTTCCGGCTTTCAGTAGCCTCTGTTGTTTTTGTTGTTTTTTCCATAATGTTTCCTTTCCGCACATTTTTTATTTTGAGGATTTGACAGTCTATCCCCATAAGTGCTTACATACAATCTTATTATACCACATTTTTCCAACAAAATCAACGTTAATTAACATAACCTTAGTAATTTTCCAATCCTCCATACAAATTATATACATTCTTATATCCCATTTTTTTTAATTTTTTATACGCATTTGTGCTTCTAAAACCTGTTGAACAATATAGTACAATTTCTTTGTTCTTATTTGGTATTATTTTTTCAAAGTTTTCATTAATTTGATATTCTGGTATATTTATACTTCCAAGAATGTGACTTTCATCAAATTCTCTTTGATTTCTAACATCTATAATCTCACTACCTTGTATTTGCTTTTGCCTTAGTTCGTCTAATGTAATATCGTATGGTTCCATATGTCTAAAAAGTTTTCTTTTTAAATTATATTTAAATTCTTTTAACATTTTTTCCTCCATATAATGCTTTTTATATTATTATATGTTTTTTATATTTTATCGTTAAAAGTCTTTTTTTGTAGAATTAAATATAATTATAAGTTTTTTTGTTTTATTTTGTTATCTAGCAATATGTTTTTCCCTAGTTTTATTACAATAATATTACAATTATGTCTATTTTGTTACATTATGTATATTATTTTATCCACATTTTTTATCCACATCGCATGTGGACAATGTGGATAACTTTGTGAATAACTTTTAAATATATACTTTCAGGTTATAAGTTATACACATATTAGTTGTTGATAACTTGTGAATTATTTTTATTATAGCTTTTCATATTTTTATGTATACCTGATTGTATATAAAAAAATTTGAATAGAATTTAAATTTTCTATTCAAATTTTGATTACATTATATATTTAAAATAAACAAATATTAGTATTTCTAATATTAATATTAATGGCATTCCTACCTTAAATTTTAGTTTTTTGGTTTTGTGGTGAAATATGTACATACCTAATATTGTTCCAATACCTCCACCTAAAACTGTAAACATAAATAGTGTATTTTCTGGTATTCTTCTATTACCCATTTTAGCTTTTTGTTTATCTATTCCCATAATTAAAAAGCCTAATATGTTAATTATACATAAATAAATTACTATAATTTGTGTCATATTCATTTTTTGACTAAAACGTCATCCTTTCTATACAATATTATCTCCAAATCTTTTTCCTGCTAACAAATGATAATGTAAATGTTGTACTTCTGATCCTGAATCTCTACCGCTGTTTATAATTACTCTACATCCATTGTCTTTAAATCCTTGTTCTTCTGCAATTTCTATCATTGCTTTATGAATAGCCCATATATATTTTTCATCTTCCTCTTTTACATCTGTTAAACAATTAATGTGTTTTTTAGGTACAACTAGTATGTGAATTGGTGCTTCTGGTCTTATGTTTTTAAAACCGAATTACTAATTCATTTTCATATACTTTTGTTGATGGAATTTCTCCTTTTATTATTTTACAAAATACGCAATCTTCTTCCATTTTGTTTTCCTCCTTAAATAATTACAATATTTTAACCTATTCTTTTAGATAAAACTCCAAAAGAATAGGTTTATTTTATAGTAAGTTTATATAAATTAGTCAAGTATTGCTTTTATTCTTCTTACTCCTGATGAACTTGATTCCTCTTTTTTTATCTTGAAGTGTCCTAATTCTTTTGTATTTGATACATGAGGTCCTCCACATATTTCTGTTGATACATCACCTATTTTATATACTGTAACTATGTCTGCATATTTATCTGCAAACATTGCTTCAGCTCCCATTGCTATCGCTTCTTCTTTTTTCATTTCTAGTCTTTCTACTGGAATTGCTTCTTCAATCCATTTATTTACTAGTTCTTCTGTTTTGGCTTTTTCTTCTTGAGTCATTTTGCTTGGATGTGAGAAGTCAAATCTCATTCTTTCTTCTGTTATGTTACTTCCTCTTTGATGTACATGTGAACCTAGAACTTGTTTTAATGCTGCATTTAAAAGGTGTGTTGCAGTATGGTATTTTGTTTCCATTTCTCCTGTTGATGCTAGTCCTCCTTTAAATTTTTGTGTTGCTCCTGCTCTTGATTTTTCTTGGTGCTCTTTAAATAGATTGTCAAATTCTTCCATTGATATTTTCATATCTTGTTCTTGTGCTAGTTCTTTTGTTACTTCTGGTGGGAAGCCATATGTATCATATAATCTAAATACCATTTTTCCATCTATTTCGTCTTTTCCCTGTTGTTTTAGTTTTGTTACTTCCTTATTAAATTCTTTTTCTCCATTTGCTAGAGTTTTTACAAATTTATCTTTTTCTTCTAATATTACAGATTTTATTTGTTCTTTGTTTTGTTCTAATTCTGGGTACATTTCTTTTAAGTTTTGCACATTTAGTTCTATTAGAGTTGCTAATTCGTCTAAATTTATTTGTAGTTTGTTCATATGTCTTATCATTCTTCTTATTAAACGACGAAGTACATAGCCTCTATCTAGGTTTGATGGTCTTCCTCCATCTGATATTATCATCATGCTTGAACGTAAGTGTTCTGCTATTATTCTTCTACTTTCTATTATGTCTTCTTTTTCTAGTTCTACTAGTTTATCCATTATTGGTTTAAATATTTCTGTATCATATGGTGTTTTTTTTCCTTGTAGCAACATTGTCATTCTTTCTAGTCCTAAACCTGTATCTACATTGTGTTGTTTTAATTTAGAATATCCTTTTTCATCTTTGAAAAATTCCATAAATACATTATTCCAAATTTCAACATATTTTCCACAATCACAGCTTGGTTGGCATTCTGGTGAACATGCTGGTTTTCCAGTGTCGTAAAACATTTCTGTGTCTGGTCCGCATGGTCCTGTTTCTCCTGCTATCCACCAATTATCGTCTTTTCCATAATAGTAAATATTTTTTTCTGGAATTCCTGCTTTTTTCCAGCAGTTTGCTGCTACTTCGTCTCTTTGGCAGTCTTCGTCTCCTTTAAATACTGTAACTGATAGTTTTTCTACAGGTATTTCTAGTTCTTTTGTTAGAAAATCGAAACTCATTTGGATTGATTCTTCCTTAAAATAATCCCCTAATGACCAGTTTCCTAGCATTTCGAAATATGTTAGATGACGATTGTCTCCTACTTCATCTATATCGTTTGTTCTTACACATTTTTGGTAATCTGTTAATCTATGTCCTTCTGGATGAGGTTCTCCAAGTAAATATGGTACTAATGGTTGCATTCCTGCTGTTGTAAATAGTACTGATGGGTCATTTTCTGGAATTAGTGATGCAGATGGTATAACTTTGTGTCCATGTGCTTTGAAAAAGTTTAAATATTTGTTTCTTATTTCTATTGCTTTCATTTATTTTCCTTCTTTCTCTTAAAAAAATCTTTTTTATTATACATTAATATTGTTCATTTTGCAAGATTTTTGAACTGTTTATCTAATTTGTTTTTCTCTTTTTTTATATTTTTTGCTTATATTTTGAAAATTTTGTTTATTTAGATTATTATTTTTAACGTTACAAAACCAGAAGAAAAATATTTCCTCTGGCTTTGTATAATGGATTAGTTCTTTTTATTAATTATCATTTTTTGTTGCATTTTCAATAATGCTCGCTTTTTCCTCATCTGAGTAGCTTTTCCAAGCTTCCTCTATTTTCTCTGGTGACACTTCTGTTACTTTATTTTCAGGATTGTTAATAATATCATTATCTTCCTTTTCCTGATTCATTTTACTTTGTGCCTCAGAAATTTCCTGAGTAAACTCGAGATTATCGAATTTAACAATGTTTATTGCTCCATTGGATTCGTCTACATATGAAACACTTACATTGTCTCCTTCCCTTGTTATAGGAAGCTCTTCGGATACATCATATGAAGCAAAAAACAGTTTACTTGAATCATTATCAAGTATCATGTAGTAGTAGGTTTCACCACTTTCTATGTTTGTTCCAATTCTACTTACTACACCTTCTTTGGTATAAGAATATACTTCTGAATTTCCAAAGTCTACTCTGCTACCACTTGCATTTACTGCCTTCAAGTAGTTTCTCTTAGCTTCCTCAATGGTGTCTCCCACTCCAACAATTGAGTAGTCTTCGATGTTTAGCATTGCGTATTCTTTAACTAAACCTTCATTATCTTTTAATGTACAGAAATATGTTGGAATTCCCGTAACATTTAAAGGAATTGGTTCAGTTGCTGAATATCCCATGTTCTGCACCTTTCCTTCGGCGCTACTCATGGCAGCTTCTTCGGTTGCCCCAACCATTTTGTAAAACTTGGCTGATTTATCTCTAGTGTTTACTAAGATAAATCCAACAGTTCCATTATCCTTTCCAACAGAACTCATACCTGTATAATAATAACACTCACCGTTATTATATACTGTTGTTATATGTTCTGTAACAGAAAGTTTATCCTTATCGGAAAAATTAAATACGCCGTGAACGTATTTTCCATAATTTGCTAGCTGTCTTTTTATAAAACTTTCTGGCTGGACAATGTCTACCCATTCAGGTACTTCACTTAATGGATACCAATTACACTTCCCTGTTTGTGGATCACAGATTATGACTCCTGTTGCTTCAGGGTTCCCGAATAAGGTAGTATTTTTATATGTTGTAACTACCCAATAAGGGTTTCCATCTTCGTCAAGTTCAAAGGAAAATTCAGTTAAACCCTGTGTTAAATAGCCACTCATTCTAATGTGTCTTTCTAAATCGTCACCAAAGAAACCTGAATTGCAATATTTAATATTAATTGCTTTTCCGTTGATTTCTTTTACAAGTTTAACGCTATTCATATTAGTCGCACTTACTACAACATAACCTGGTGTTCCATTCCGATTGGAAAGCCATTTAAAAAATGACCTGTGCTCCAATGGTGCTACGTAGAGTAATTTACCATTTACCTGCTGTTTGTTGGTAAATTCTCCTATTTCAACTTGGGAACCTAATGCCAAGTCTTCTCCCAGTTTTTTGTCTGCTAGTTTGTCTGCTAATTTTATATCTACCACTGGAATCTGTGAAGCATCAACTTCTACTACATCTGTTTTGAAGTCTTTTGTTTCAACATTTCCTAATTGATTATACATTTTGGCTGAATTAAATACTGGGCTTCCAATAAATAATAAAATTACCACAATAACACCATAGCCAAGTATTCCTATTAAGCTTAGCATTGCTATTTCTTCATAGCTTTTCCAGATTAAAATAATCAAAATAAGTAGAGCAACACCCAAGGATGCAAAGAAAAATGTACTCCAGTTGTTAATGTTTAATGGTGGCAGTATTATATAATATACTACTCCATAAAACATAACTATTAACAGTGTCAAAATAGATTTTAAAACCTTCATATTGTCTTCCTCCATTGATTAGATTTTTAGGTTTTTTAGTTTCAAGTTGCAAATAAAGAACTATCCCTCCTAATTGATAGTTATCATTTTTAGTATTTTTATAGCAACCTTAGACTATTATACCATATCTTGGAAGTCTTTTCAATGTTATGTAAATTTTTTATAAAAA
Source organism: uncultured Clostridia bacterium (assembly GCA_934141475.1). Lineage (GTDB taxonomy): Bacteria > Bacillota > Clostridia > TANB77 > CAG-508 > CAG-269. The sequence continues at coordinate 18,410 of CAKPCG010000002.1, read as the reverse complement.
TACTGCTCTTCTTAAGTTTAAATTACACTTAAAAAGAACAGTATTTAATTATATATTTTTAAAACTTATTAATCTATAACTCGATAAAATCTACATTTCAACTATAATATCATATACATTTCCATCATCTTTTAATACAATAGCTTTATTTTCTGCTTCTATTCCATTTACCAAAATTTTTGTTACTCCGAAATTCTTTCCATTTGGATTTTTCACCTTAATATTGTAAATACTTCTTCCAAATTTATATCTCATACTATATTCTTTCCATTCTCTTGAAATACATGGATTAATTTTTAAGATATTATTTTCTATTTTAAATCCTAAAATATATTCTATTCCGGCTTTATAAAACCAACTTGATGAACCTGTATACCAAGTCCAACCTCCTCTACCGGCTAAGTTTGATGATCCATATACATCTGCTGATATTACATATGGTTCTACTTTGTATTTGTTTGCTGCTTCTTTTGTTTTTGAGTGTTCAATTGGATTTATCATATTATAAAACATACTTGATTTATCCCCAAATTTTAATATTGCTTCTGCAATTATTACCCATACACTTGAATGTGTGTATTGTCCGCCATTTTCTCTAACACCTGGTAAATATGATTTTATATATCCTGGATTTAATTTTCCATTTACAAATGGAGGATCTAAAAGTTTTATTATTCCATTTTCTTTATCTACTAAATGATTTTCTAAACTTTCCATAGATATAAGTTGTTTTGCAGTATCTCCTGCACCTGAGATTATAGACCAGCTTTGAGCAATGCTATCTATTCTACATTCTTCATTTTCTATACTCCCTAAAATTTGTCCATCATCCATATATGCACGCCTAAACCATCTACCATCCCAGCAATTTCTATTTAAGGAAATTCTTAATTCTTGTAATATTTTCTTATATTTTTCTTCTTTTTCAAAATCTTCTTTTTTTCTTATAAATGGCAAAAATCTATTTATTACTAGATATAAGAAAAATCCTAGCCATACACTTTCTCCGTTTTCCTTTATTTCCTACAGTACTAAATCCGTCATTCCAGTCTCCTGTTCCAATTTTTGGAATTCCGTGTTCTCCAAAATTCAATGCTTTTTCTATTGCCTTTATAGAGTGATTATATATTGTTTCTTGGTAATCCATTTTTTTATATAAATCATATCTCTCTTCTTCTTCGTCTTTTAAAATTTCTCCTTGTAAATATGGTGTTTGTATATCTAAAATACTAGTGTCCCCTGTTGCTTCTATATATTCTTCTACCATAAATGGTAACCATAATAAATCATCAGAAAATCTTGTTCTTATTCCTCTTGATGTTTCTTCATGCCACCAATGTTCTACATCACCTTCTATAAATTGATGTGAAGAATGTTTTAATATTTGATTTTTAACCATATATGGAGCTATATATTTTAAACATAATGTATCTTGTAATTGGTCTCTAAATCCATATGCTCCGCCTGATTGGTAAAATCCTGTTCTTCCATATAATCTACTTGATATTGTTTGATATAAACTCCACCCATTTAACATTATATTCATTGATTCTATTGGTGTATAAATTTGAAGCTTTTCTAATGTGTCTTTCCATTTTTTCTTTACTGCATCTAATTCTTGAATACAATTTTGAATTTTATTGTATTTATATGCTATATTTTTTCCATCTATTATATTTTCACAAGCTCCTAAATCTAAAACAATTTCCTTTGTTGACATACTATCTATTTGAATATCTATTTGAATAGCAATACAAGATGTTGCACCAAATCCAGATGAATTATTTAGTCTTACTTTTTTTAATCCATCAGGACTTGATATTCCTCCTTTTCCTAAAAATAACTTTTTATCCCCTGTAAAACTTTTTATTTTCTCACTACTCGATACAAATACTTTGTTTTTAAATGTTGATTCATAAAGATTTTCTCCTATAACCATATTTGAATTATCATCATAGCTTATTTTTATACATCCATCTGACTTTATCTCATCTTCTCCTAAAACTGTTTTTATATAATATATAAGCTTTAGTTTTTTTCTTTCTGGATTATTATTTACTAATTTTAATATACTTAGTTTTACTGCATCTTTTGTAGGGACAAATACTGTTAATTCTTGTTTTATTCCTAAACTGCTATGAATGTATTTACTATAACCAAATCCATAAATTATGCTATAATCATTATCATCTGGCATAGGATTTAAACCAAGTGACCATTTTTTTCCTGTTTTATAATCTTCTAAATAAATAATTTCTGAAGGATCATCTAAAAATGCTCTATTTGACCAGTTTGAAATTCTATTTAATCTACTATTTTTATACCAAGTATATCCTCCCATATTTTCTGTAACTAATGTTCCAAAATTTTCATTTGCAATAATATGGCTCCATACAGTGGGTAATCTATTTTTCTTATTTACTTTTATCAAATATTCTTTTCCATCTGGTGAAAATGCTCCATAGCCATTGTAATACCTGTTTTCTTCGTTTTTTAATATATCGTTTTCTATATTTAATTTTATATTTTCTTCTTGATTTTTTTCCTCAATATATTCTTCTGGTATGTTTGGAACACTTGCTAAATATTCTTCTTCCATATCTTCTACTAGGTGCATTAAATCTCCTAAATGTGCATCTATTGTAAATGTAGATAAAAAGTTTATTAAATTTAGATCTTTTTTAGGTAAATCACTTTTGGATAATACAAATATTCCACCTTTTATATTTTTTAAGAAAAATAAATGTCTATCTAAAATCTCTGAGTCTATTTCTTCCCTTACATAATTTTCATAGCTATGATTTTCTTCATCTAAAAATACTAAATCTATTTTTATATTTTTGCTCCTAAAAAATTCATACATTTTTAAAACTTGTTTTATTACATATATGTCATTACTATCTCTTATTTTTACTAAAATAATCGTTAAATCACCAGATATTCCATATTTCCATAAATCACTTTGACTATAATTTTCTACATTTAATTTTTTTATTTGTCTTGTTCTTACTGGATTATCAAAAATTATATATCCTAAAACTTTTTGATATACTTCCATTTCTTTTGCTTTTACATCTAAATATCTGCTTTCTGCCTCTGCTTTTGCCCTTGATATTTCAAATGCTCTTTTTATATTTTCCAAATTTTTATATTTATTTAAATTTTTGATTGCATTTTCTTTGTTTTTATCTACAGATATAATTAAACTTATCATTCTTTTTTGTCCACCACCTAATTTGATGGTTTTTCTTAATGCTACCATAGGTTCTGTAACTAATCCTAATTTTTGTGAAAATGGTAATGATTTTTCTATAGCAATAGGAATTTTTAAATTTCCTCTTTCATTTAATTTTTCCTTATCTATTTCAAATTCATTATCCACAATTGTCTCACAATCTGTTAATAAAGCTGTTTCTAAATATATTTCTTCTTCGTCTTTGTTTCTTTTTTTACGTTTTACTTCTAAAATATTATTTTCATTGTCATAATCATATATTAAAAATAAATTATTAAATGCTGGATGTGCATAATCTTGTTCTTTTTTAGAAAGTATTGGCTCAAACATTCCTGTTATTTCTAATTTTTCTTCTCTTCCTCCAATATTTTCTAGCTCTAAACACCTAATTTCAACTCCTTCTTCTGTATCTAGTGTAATTTTCAAATTAGTTTTTATATACCCAAAGTTTTTTTCATAAGACATTTGATCTGGCATAAAAGAAACTAGACTATCATCTTCTCCAACTGTTAAAATATTTTGATTTTCTATATTTTTTACATACATAAATATGCCTTGATTGTAATCAGATGTCTTTTTAAACCTATTTACATAAATGTCACCTAATTTGCTTACTCCTTGAAGCTTTTGATTACATATTATTGTATAATTTCCATTTGATATTACATTTGACTTCATTAATCTTTCATCTATTTTTTTGTAAGTTACAACTGAATAATTTTCGTAATCATGATATTTTTGTTTTTCTGGTTTTTCTTTTTCTTCTTTTGTTACAATAAATGTTTCTGGCATTTTTTCTTGTAATAATATACTTACAGCTTCTACTTCTGGATTTTCCATAAATCTTTTCTGAAAGATATTGTCATTTATTAAATTATTTATTGAAAGTAATATTAAAGCTTGGTGATGTGCCATATATGTTTTCACAACATTTGCTTCTTCATTTGCTTTAAGCCTTTGCGTAGAAAAATCTAAACTTTCATAAAAACCATATTTACTATACATTCCGTATTTTTCTAGTAATTTTAAATTTTTTACAACTTCTTTTGGTTTATCTAAAATAGCAAGTACACTTCCATAACTTGCAATTACGATTTCATCTCCAAGGCCTCTTTTTAGCCCGAGCCATGGAATTCCAAATGCTTTATACTGATAATTTGAATGTAAATCTTTAACATTAAATGCAGATTCTGAAATTCCCCAAGGTGTTCCTAGGCTCTCGGCATATTTTATTTGGCACATTTCAGCAAATAAAATTGACTCATCTATTAAACTTCCTTTATATCTTGGAATATTTATATTTGGCATTAAATACTCAAAAGCTGTTCCTGACCATGAAACAAGACCTTTTTTATTATCTAATATTGTAAGAGTTCTACTTAAACTATTCCAATGTTTTACCTCTACATCTCTTTTTATTATTGCAACTAAGCTTGCCTGTCTTGCTTCTGATGCTAATAAATCATAATATGAATCTGTAAGTTTATTTTCTTCTATATCATAACCTATCGAAAATAGTCTATGTTCTTTACTGTATAATTTTGAAAAATCTGTATTTCTTATTATATAATCTACATTTTTTATCAAACTTTCATCTTCATTTTCTTGCTCTAAAAAACCTTTTAAAACATATAAATAGCCCACAAAATTTCCGCTATCAACTGTTGATATATACCTTGGAATTAATGGTTTTAATGTTTTTATATTGTACCAGTTATATAAATGTCCATTCCATTTTTCTAATTTGTTTATTGTGTTTATTATATTTTTTAAAATATTTATTGTTTCTTTTAAATCTATATAGCCTAAATCAAAACCTGCTATAACAGTAAGTATAGATAAGCCAATATTGGTAGATGATGTCCTATCTACATATAAGTTTTTTCTATCTTCTTGAAAGTTATCAGGTATTAAATAATTGTTATCTATAGTTAAATTGTCATAAAAAAAGTCAAATGTTCTTTTAGCCACATTTTTTAAATATATTATTTCTTCATTTTCTAACTCTTTTTTCGGATTTTTTTGTTTTATATTTTTACTTATTAAATACATTAATCCTGGAGCTATTGTCCAAATTACTCCAATTAAAATTCCTACTATATTTTGCTTTAACACAAAATATAATAAACAAATTATACCTAAAATTACATTTGGAATCATTGCTTTATAATAGGTTACTATATCATCTTTTAAGACTTTTTCTGCTTCTTCGGATGTCATCCATTCTAGCATATGTTTTTTACTAATTAGAATTCTATATAGTGTTATTAAAATTGCTTTTAGGCTTACATATGCCTTATATGGTAAACTTGCAAATGTTAAAAAAGCTCTATATATTGCACCTTTAATTCCTCCAATTTTAGGAGTAAATGTATTTTGTTTTTGTTCTCTATCTTTTTTAAATATTATAGAATTTAAAATTTCTAAAATAAATGGAAATATTAAAATAATTATTGTTAAAACTAATGGAAATGCAATACTTTCGTTAAATATATTAGAAAGTACAAAAAAATATATAGTTAAAATTATTAGCGAAACCTCAAATAAACTTCTTCTTAAATTGTCAAATATTTTGTATTTAGAAAGTAAATTTAATTTTGAGCTTTTAAGCCACCTAATAATCTGCCAGTCTCCTCTAATCCACCTAGAAAGCCTTGTCATAAAACTTAAATATTTTAGAGGATATCCATCCATTACTAAAATATCTGATGCCAAACCACACCTTAAATAGCTTCCTTCTAGTAAATCATGGCTTAGTACTGTATTTGTTGGTATTTCGTTTTTTAATATTTTAGAATATAATTTTAAATCAAAAATTCCTTTACCTGTAAAAATTCCTTCTTCAAAATTATCTTGATATATATCTGATATTGCATTTGAATATGAATCTATTCCTCCACTTCCTGCAAATATTTTTGTAAACATTGTTTTTAAACTAATATCTAAATTTATACCTACACGTGGTTGAATAATTCCATAGCCACTAACTACTTTTCCGTCTCTAATTTCTGGCTTGTTTAATATATGGGCCATACTTCCTATCAATTCAAATGCTGAATTTAAGCTTAAATCTGTATCACTATCTAATGTAATTATATATTTTATATCTGGTAAATTTTTATTATAATCTATTAAAGTATTTACATTAAATTTTTCATCTAATTCGTGATTTTTTAAGTTTCCAAGTAAAAATTCCGAAAATTCTGTTAATGCTCCTCTTTTTCGTTCCCATCCTAAATAGGCGCCTTCTTTTTCATTCCATTTTCTTTTTCTATAAATAAAATGAAATATTGGAAAATTTAAATTTTCATATTTTTGATTTAGCCTTTGTACTTCTTCAAGACCAGCTTTTACAACCTCTCTGTCATAATTTTCTTGTTCTAAATTACTTTGCTTGCAGTCTCCAAGCAAACAAAAATATAAATTTTTTGATTTATTTGCTAAATAATCAACTTCTAATTTTCTAAATATTTCTTTTACCTTTTCTTTTGAACTTACAATAGTTGGAATTACAACAATTGTTGCATCCTCTTTTGGTATTCCATTATATAAATCCATTTTTGGTATCAATTTAGGTTTTACAATTTTGCTTAAAATATATTGTGTAATTTGAACAACAAATTCTGATACAGGTATTATAAGTAAAATAGTAGTTAGAACTTTAATCAAAATATTTACATTATTTTTAGGATATTTTGTAGCTATTATACATGATATAAAAAAAGTAACTAAATATATAAAGCTAATATATATTTTGGCTTTTTTATTGGTTGATTTTACCTTTTTTTCGCTATATTGTAATTTTTTATACAATAAATTGATATTTTTTCCAAATAAATAATAACCAATATGTGTTTTTTTACTAATTTCTTCATGGCCATTTTCATTTAAATCTTGTTTTGCTTCATTTGCAAGTTCTAGTATTTTTTGTGCTATATACATTTCAGATATTTTTGTTTTTTTAGAAATTTCTTTTATTTTATTTCTGTAATCTTCTTTTGTTTTATAATCCATATTCTCATATACACCTGCTGGATCTTTTCTTAATACTTCTTCAACACCATTTATTTGCTCAATTATTTGTAAAAAATTTATTCTTTGTATTTTTTTTATAGATGTTATTGCATTTCCTATTGTTATTTTTCTTACTGCAATATCAAAATGTTCTCTTTTAATAATTTCAGATACTGATGAACCTGTTTTTAATGTTTCTTCTTCTAAAATTTTTAAATAACTTTCTGTTTTTTTCCCATACTTTTTTAATTTATATGACATATATTCTATAAACGGGTACTTTAAATCATAGTTTTTTACCTTTAGTTTTTTAGTAGTTTTAGATTCTAAAAATTTTTGACTTTGTTTTGGTGTAAAATCAACTAATCTTTCAACAATAGATTCTACTTTAAATTTTTCTATTTGAGATATATAAATTGCCTCACTTATTTGTCTTATATTTTCAATAATTGAAATCCCTAAAAATATCCCTATATTCCATATTTCATCCATACTTAAGTTTTTTTTAGTTTGATATGAGCGTAAACCATTTTCTAATACTTCTCTTGTTATTTTATTATCTGTATAATTTACTATTTCTGATGCTAACACATATATTCTAGCAAATCCTTGATATTTTCCATTTGCTATACCTACAAAATTTATATATTTTTCTAAACTTAATTCTTTTTCTATTGATTTTGTTACTTCCTCTATTATATAAAAATTATCTAGTAACCATTCTCCTGCCGGATGTATAGCAATTTTTAATTTTATATGTTCATTTAGTATATCATATACTTCTTTTATAACCTGATAATTTTCTTTTAATCTTGGAATTGGATATGTTTTTTTATCTGATTTATTTTTCATACTATGAGTACTCGCAATTTTTTCCAAATGTTTATATAATTCTTGGTTGTTTAGAAGCGCTCCTTCTATGTTTAGCTGTTTAAAGTTCATAATTTTTATTTCCCCTTATTTGCTTTTTTGGATATTGTTTGCTTTTAGAGGATTTTTTATACATTTTTATTATTTTAGAAGCAAAAACAGAAATAGACATTTAAAACTAAATATCTATTCCTGTTTAATTTTTTTATATATTATTCTTTATTTAATTTTTTTACCTTTTTCTCTAAATTTGAATAATCCTTTACTGCCAAAAAGATTGTTAAAATAGTAAACATTATTAAAGTTTCTACAAAATTTATTAAAGAATCATTTATATTAATAGTTTCATTTGGTAAGTTCATTATTAAAGCCCAAAATATATTTGATACAAAATATATTTTATACTTACTAAATATGTATACCTTTCTTTCTTTTTTAGCATCCAAATTTTCTTTCATGTTTATAATTGGTTTACTTGTGTCTTGTAAGTATCCTTTTATAAAATGTATTAATAATAAAAATCCAATTATTCCAAGTACTATATAAGAAACTATAGTTACATTTTCATCTTTAGCTACATAACCTATAAATACTGCTAAAGAATTAATACACATTATAATAACTATAACTGCTACAAATATAAAAAATCCAATGTCTTGAATTTTCTTTTTTAAAATACTATCTTTTTTAGTTCCAATTTCTCCTACTAATGCATCCATTGTAACTCCAAACATATCTGCCATTTCTTTTAAATTTTGAATATCAGGAAGTGATTGTCCGCTCTCCCATTTTGTAACAGCTTGCCTAGATACATTTAATTTTTCTGCAAGTTGTTCTTGTGTTAAATTTGCTTCCTTTCTTAAATATTTTAAATTTTCATTAAATTTCATTTTTTATTCCTCCTTGATTAAATTTTCTATTATTATTTTAATCAATTGTTATATTTTTTTCTATAAACTTTACTTTACATTGATGCTACTTTTGGTTGCATTGGCTATTTTCTAAGGTTTTACGATATACATTATTTCCATACCTCTCCATTTATAAATGTAGTTAATGCCATAATAAAAGCATTTCTTGTTAAGTCCACTCTTGTCATTTCTTCATGGGTTAATATTCCAATTCCGCCTTTTCCTTTACCTAAATTATTTCCATCAAAAATTCTATCCATAACTTTTCCTAATTCTTTTTCTCTAATTTCATCTATATATTTATTTGGAATTGGAAAACCTTGGCTCATTCCATAACTAATTGTTCCATCTTTACTTTCTATAACTACTGCATTTATGTCTATCCATTTATCACAAAGCAAATTTTGGATTCCGACCTTCGCTTGCCACGTAAAAATCTGCATTTATATTATTTTCTTCGGCATATTTTTTTAAGTTTTTAACTCTATTTTTTGCTCCTTCAAATATTTCTTTATTTATTGGTTGATTGCTTACATCTGAACTAACATTTATTGGTTCAATTTCAATGTTTTTATAGTATTTTTCAAATGCTTCTTTTGCACCTTGTACTTTTCCTGGATTTTTTGTTCCTATTAATATTTTCATTTTGAGCCTCCTGATAAATTATTTATTTTATTATATCAAAGCAATACATAAAAATCAAACAACTTTCATTCAAATTTAATATATAATTAAATAAAATAAAAAAAATTGGAAAATTTATATATTTACAAATTTTCCAATTATTTTTATATTAATAATTTTCAGCTTTTATTTCAAAAAATGCTTTTGGATGACTGCAAACTGGACAAATTTCAGGTGCTTTTGTTCCTACAACTATATGTCCGCAGTTTCTACATTTCCATATTTTGACTTCTCCTGCTTCAAAAACTTTTCCTTCTTCTACATTTTCTAATAGTTTTTTAAATCTTTCCTCATGTTCTTTTTCTATTCTTCCTACTGCTTCAAATAAATAAGCTATTCTATCAAATCCTTCTTCCTTTGCAGTTTTAGCAAATTCTTCATACATGTCTGTCCATTCATAGTTTTCTCCATCTGCTGCTGCTTTTAGGTTATCGGCAGTACTACCAATTCCTCCTAATTCTTTAAACCACATTTTTGCATGTTCTTTTTCATTATGAGCTGTTTCTTCAAAAATTGCAGCTATTTGTTCATATCCATCTTTTTTTGCTTGGCTTGCAAAATAAGTATATTTATTTCTAGCTTGTGATTCACCTGCAAATGCAGCCATTAAATTAGCTTCTGTTTTTGATCCTTTTAATTCCATTTTAGTACCTCCTAAATTTTTTATTTATTATAACACATTTTTCTATTTTTACAAGCATTCTTTATTAATATTTATTGACATATTTGGATGGTTTTAGTAAAATATTTGTTTGTAAAGAACATTTTTTAACAAGAAAGGATAAATTAATATGGAACACTGGAGCATAGAAGATTATAAAAAATATGCTAATAAGAAAAATACTCCCAAAACTAAATATAGAGCAAATAAAACATCTGTTGACGGTCATACTTTTGATAGTTTAAAAGAAGCAAATTATTACAATGATCTAAAATTACGTTTAAAATGTAATGATATAAAAGGATTTTGTTTACAACCAATATTTATACTTGCACCTGGGCTTAAATATAAGGCAGATTTTATAATATTTAATAATGACGGAACTTATGACGTTATTGATGTAAAAGGTTTTAAAACAAAAGAATATATTGCCAAAAAAAAGGTTTTTGAAGACAAATTTAATCTAAAATTGACAGAAATCGAGTAATTTCTTGACATATTTGTGTTTTTTATGTATATTATGAAAAAACACAAATGAGGTGATTTTATTGAAAATTAATATTTCACACCCAAAGGAATTTTATATAAAAATTATAGTAATTTTTTTCACAATTTTAATGCTTTTTCTTATATTTACTGTATTTCATAAAAAATCTAATATTACACTAAATAATGAAGAGCAAAAAAAAGTGCTTTTTAGTAAAATCGAAAAAAATACTTATGCCAAAATAACTAAATTTGCAACATATGGAACTTCTTTTAACATTTCTCGGAAATATTGATATAATAAAAATTTCTGGAATAAAAATCAATTATGTTGATTTAATTATAAAAAACTTAAAAGGAGAAGAAAATAGTATAAAAACTAATTTCGAATATAATAACAATGTTTGTACATTTTCTGTTTCCAATGAAATAAATAATGGTATAAATTTAGAAAATTTAACCATAGGTAGTTACTACCTTTTTATAAAAGTTACATATTCAAATAGTGATATAAAATATTATTCATTATTTAATGATTCTGAATGTAAAGATATTACATATTATACAATTACTAAAAACAATAGTAATAACAAAATAAATATTGCTTTTAATACATATGAAAATACAAGTTATTTATCTTTATTTATTACACCATCACCAAAATTGCCTGATGATGTTTATGACATTGCAATTGATCCATCCAGAGGTGGAAAAGATTTAGGTTATACATCTGGTGATTATACAGAATCTGATATTGTTTTAAAATACGCATTAGATTTAAAATCTAAACTTGAAGATTTAGGTCTAAAAGTTTTTATTTCGCGTGATAGTTCTATGTCTTCTAAAAAAGACACATTAAACAATATGTATGATGAAAATGGAAGAATTAATATTTTAAATGCTTCTCATGCTAAGCTTTTAATTTCTTTGCAGATGAATGGAAATTCTTATAGTAAATCAAATGGAGGAGTAGAAGTTTATGCACCTTGCAGTTGTAACCTAGATTTTGCGACTACTTTAGCTAATAATATTGTAACAAAATCCAATTCATACTATTCGGAAAACCCTAGTTTTAAAAAAACTGATAAAGTTTATGTTCGTAATTTTACAAATAGTGATATATTGGCTTTTAAGGCTAAAGCTCAAAAAGCTAATTATGAACCTTATAATATTACATTATCTACACCTTATTTATATATTATTAGAGAAACAGGTGGAATTTCAACAAATGCTTTTGTTGATGGAAGAAATAAAAATTACGGAGCAAATAAATACTATAATTCTAATACAGGAATTGAAAGTTATGTAATATCACTTGGTTATATGTCTATACAAAAAGATTTAGACAATATTTTAAATAATTCTAATTTATATATAGATGGTATATTAGAAAGCATAAAATCATATTGTAATATATAAAAAAATAGGAACTATGATTTTATAACGTACCCAAATGGAGTAAGCACTGAAAAAAGTGTCTTCCAATTGGGCACATTATAAAGGTTTAGTTCCTATTTTTTATAAATTCTATTATCTGATTTGCAAGCATTTCCTCTTTTCCTTCGTAGCCATGGTTTGCACCTTCTATATAAGATATGTCTTTATTTTCATTTACTATTATTTTATTTAACATTTCGGTCAAAACATTTGCATGTTGTAATATCATTTCATTGTCTGTTCCCCATCTCATAAACAAGGGCACTTTTATATTGTTTAACTTTTCCAATTTTTTATCATTTCCATATGATGCAAAATCAATTTCTTTATTGTCTCTTATATATCTTAAAAATGTTTTTACACTTATTGGATGTATAAATGATTCTGCTGGCATAAGTTCATATTTTTTATTTTCTTTTTCCTTTTCTTCTGCATATTCTAGGAATTTTGTATAATTTGTATTTAGAAAAAATTTTAAGGTAGATACTATATCAACTAAAGATAATAAAATAACCCCTTTTATATTTTTTAGTAATTCACTATTTTCTTCTAATAATTTATTATAGATATACACAATTTTTGTGCATCCCAAGCTATGTCCTTGTAAATATATATTTTTATACCCTAATTCAATTAATTTTATTATTGCTCCTTTTATATCATAATATCCATCTTGCACATCTTCAAAACTTGTACCACCAAAAAGTCTTTTTCTTTTACCTTCTGTTTCTTGATAAATATATCTTACAAGTTCACTTCCTCTATTATTAAAACCAAAATAATCTATATTATTTTCATTTGATTTTTTTGAAATTTCTAAATCTCTTTTTTTGAAGCAATTACTGCTCATTCCATGAACTGCTAAAATTACATTATCTGTTTTTTTTGGTGATTTATATAAAAAACCATCTAATATAACATTATCTGTTGATAAAAAAGTAATTTGTTCCATTATAAATTCTCCTTTTTAGTATAAAATACCACCTTGATTTTTATATTTTTCAAATGTTTCTAAACATTCTTTTCTATCCATTTCTTTTGTAATAATTAAATCTTTATTTTCGCCTTTTAAGTATTCATAAATTATATCATCTCTAAATCCAATGTTATCGGCATCTTTTTTTGTACATCCATAATATACTTGCTTTATATTAGACCAAATTATTGCAGATAAACACATAGGGCAAGGTTCACATGATGTATATAATATACAATTAGATAAATCATATGTATTTAATTTTTTGCAAGCATTTCTTATTGCAACTATTTCAGCATGTGCTGTTGGATCATTCTGTTTTAAAACTTGATTGTTTCCATTAGCTATTATATTTCCTTCTTTATCAGTTATAACTGCTCCAAATGGTCCTCCTTCATTTTTTTTGATGCCATCTTCTGCATTTTGCTTAGCTTTTTGCATAAATTTATTCATTTTTATTTTCCCCCCCATATAAATTGTAATAAACTTATATATTCTTATTTTTTATTACAAATCTAATGATATTATAAACGATAATATTATATAAATTACTACACAAACTATACAACATATTTTAAAGATTCTCAAACTTCTTATCGATTCTTCTCTTTCTTTTTCTGTAAATTTCTTCTTATTAATTGCATGATATATTAATAAAACTATAAAAGTTATAATAAAAAATGCTGTTGCAAATGTAGATACCCCTATTGCTCTATTTGAAGCATACCATAAATCTGAATGTTTAACTTCATCAAGTGATACACACCCAAATACAACTCCTATTTTTTGAATACCATTTTTAGGACTTGCATATAAAAGAGTAACTAGCCCTGCTACACTTGCTGTTATCCATTTTTTAGGTGTAAATTTTTTCATTTCTTTTTTAGTAATTTCATCTTTTTTTGCATATCCTTTTTCTTCTTCATCAATTATTTTTTTTAGTTCCATATAATCATTTCCCCCTATTATTTATTATATTTTCTATATCTTTATAGTACATATTATAAAATTTTTGTATAAAAACCGGATTTTTCTCTGAATATAATGTTTTTGCAATTTTATCTGCCGTATTAATAGTAATTCTTTCAATTTCACACGTAAATGGTGATGTTTGTTTAGGATTATTTGTAAATGCTTTATTTATACAGCTACATGTATGATTACATCTTTTTCTATATGAGCACCCTATACAATCTTCCATTTCTTGCTTAAGTAATTTATGTATTTCTTCTTGTTTTTTCTTATTTATGCCATTTTCGCAATTTCCAATTATGTACCTTTTGTCATACATAAATTGCATACAAGGATATATATTTCCGTCTGTTCCTACATTTACTCCTTTTATACCAACTGAACAATTTTCATTACAGTCAATTGTACTATCTATATAGGTTCTTATTTTTTCATCAATTGATAAAATATCAAATTGTTTTTCTTCCCTCATTTTTTCCATATATATTTTAGAAATCTTTTCAAATTCATTTTTTATTATATCTAAATCCTCATCTGTCCAATCTGCTGTAAAATCAAATTGGAAATTTATTCTTTTGAATCCTATTTTTAACAAATTTTTTAAGTTTTCGCTTAAATTAGTTACATTATTTTTAGTAACTACTGGAACCGCTACAACTATTTCAGGTTTTATTAGTAATTTTTTTGCATTTTTTTCTATACATTCATAAGTTCCTTTTGCGTTTTTCGTAATTCTATTTTTGTTTTGTGTTTTTTCATTCCCATCAATACTTAAAGATAATGATATAAAGTCATTATTTTTGAAAAATTCTATAAATCCATCATCTATTAATGTGCCATTTGTAGTCATATTATATAAAAATTTTGTTTTACATTTTTTTGATTTTATATAATTTGCTGTTTCATATATTAGCTTTTTTTCTAAAAGTGGTTCTCCGCCAAAAAAAGTTAATACTGAAATTTTAGTTTTATTTTTTATTTCATTGTCAATAATTTTTTTTATATTTTTCATTGATATTTTTCTATTTTGGTGTGTATTTTTTTCATAGCAATACTTGCAATTTAAATTGCAGTTATCTGTTAAGTATATGGAATAATTCATTTTTATTTTTCCTTTCTTTGATTTCGTAATTATTATAACATTCTTTTCCAATATTGTATATTTTTTATATATACTTTGATAAAAATTTATAATATTTTTTTCGTATTTATACTTAAGGTATTTATGTAGCTTGATTAATTTAAAAAGGCTAGAGTTTGTAGGGAGCTGTTTAAAAAATAGCGTCATTACAAATTCTAGTCTTTTATTATCTTTAATAGGATTTTTTGGAGTATTCTTTATATAAATATTTATATTGCAAAAAGAGATTTTACTACAAAAAGTAAAATCTCTTTTATAAAACTTTTAAATTGGTTGCGGGGGGAGGACTCGAACCTCCGACCTCAGGGTTATGAGCCCTGCGAGCTGCCAACTGCTCCACCCCGCGATGTACGAACAATATTTATTATAAACTTATATCTAAACTTTGTCAATAGTTTTATACTATAAATTTCACTTTTTCATCGTACTTTTTTGCTTTTAAACTGCAATTTTTTCCATTTTTCTTTTATTTTTAAGAAAATATACAACTAAAAATGGTAAAGTCATTTGAGATATTATCATAACTGGTGTAAATAATTTACCACATAAATGGTATAATATTGTAAGTGGTGTACCTGGAAAATCTTTGGAAATGAACATTAAGTTACTGTCAAATATTTTATTAATTACTAAAGAAATCAAACAAATTACTCCAACTAGTTCTGCAAAATATATAATATCTTTTAGTTTTAATTCAATATAATTTGTTGCATTCATTAAAAGTCCTAAATATACCATCACTCCATGATAGAAAAAACTATGTAAGCTTATAAAATGTAGCATTGGATATGTAGGAAGTGATGTTGTAGGCATAATTATAAATACAATTCCACCTATTATTCCACCAGTAGATAAAAATACATCTCCAATTCTTTTTACTATTCCTTTTCCAAATGATGACATTAAACCTGCATATAGTAATAAGCTACAGTAATATAAAGGCAAGTATTCATTAACCTTGTGTATGTTTCCTATATAAAGATTAAAGCCTATTCTTACAAATTCTAATACCCAAATAATTATTGTTAATTTTTTTATGATTTTTTTTACATCTTCTTTACTTTTGTTAACCGTCTTTTTTAAAGCAATTGATATTATACTTATTGTTAATATTATTAGTATAAAATGCTTTGTTGTAAATATACCACATGCCTCATATTCGTTTGGTTTTGCAAAAAACATATTATCACTCTCCGTATTTTTATACTATATTATACCATTTTTTTCATTTTGTTCAACTTTTTTAATATGTTTAATTAAAATTATAGACAATTTTTTTTATTTATGTTAGAATATGTTTTGTGTTAAATCTATTTTTATATAAATTTTAATTAACATGCAGGTATGGTGGAATTGGTAGACGCGATAGACTCAAAATCTATTATAGGAAACTATGTGTGGGTTCGAGTCCCACTACCTGCACCATTTTAAATATTTTTATCTAACACTTATATTAAATAGAAATAAAGATTTATATTCTTTATTTTTATTTTGCATTCGAAATTATTACATTTTTTCAATGCCTTTTTCCCACAAAAATAATTGATAACTGATTCCAATCCTAAAGAAACCTCGTGTGAAGTTTTTTAGGATAATTATAAATAATATTAAATTAATAATTAATCTTAACGATTAAGTTTTTACAATAATTATAAGAAATGGGGGTTACTTTTTATATGGCTAATAATGAAACTATAGTAAATCCAAATGAAAAAAAATCACCAAATAAATTTTGGAATGTTTTTAGTTCAGTTCTTAAAAGTCTAATTATTTTATTTATAATCGGATTTATAATGTTATGTATATCTAGTTTAGGTTCAGAAATATATGTAAAAAATTCATTCAACCGTGTTTATATAGGTCGGATGGACTTATAGTGAATATTTAAACCCTATTTATGGATTATTAGGGTTAATTATATATACATTAACCAATTTTTTAGGCTTTTTCTCATATAATTTTATAACTAAAAAAATAAAAAATTATAACATTACTATTGGAAAAGTTATATTTATATTATTTAGTATTTTTATTAATTTTATAATGGCTATCCAATACAGTCAATTGTTTGGTAATTATTCATTTAAAAGTGAATTTCTTGACTTTTTTAATAAAATTATAATGTCAATGTGCTGGATTGTTTTTCCTTTTATATTTATTATAGAAAATCATAATATTAAAAAATAAGTAATGTGCTACCTTTAATTATACAAAAATAAAAGGTAGCACATTACTTAATTTTTTAAATTTAGATTATTTGATTTATTCGACGAAAATGTATCCACTTTCGTCAAAAAGCTCTCCTGCAGGGATAATATCACTCTCTGCGTTTTCATATTTGATGAAGTATACCAGACTATCGTCTTTTGGATTTAATCCCCAACCAACAATTTCTGCTGTATCACCGCTCCGAAATGCACAGCCACTTCTGCCTTTCACCTTTCTTCCGAGATTAGAAATAATTCCCTGCTCTTCTGCTATTTTTTGTCTTTCCAAAGTCGTCATAATAAATCCTCCTAAATTTTATTAATGCAAGTTATTTGATACTTTTATATTTTATCACTAATTTACATAAAAGTCAAAATTTTTATTTATGAATTTATAAGATTTAACAATACTTTGAGGCTATTATTTACTTTTTTTGCAAATTTATAGGCTAAAAAGCAAAAAATAAGCCGACTAAATCGACTTATATATTGTGAGATGATATTCACTTTTTGATTTCTTCAATCTCACTTGTAGCAATGATTACAAGGAGTTCGACGAAAACGCATTATGGAGCGAATCACATACAAGTTACGAACTAAGTTCTCTTTCTAAAAATATTATATACAAAATTTTCACGAATTTCAATGAAGGTATATAAAGTTTTCAAATTAAATGATATAATTTGTTTAAAATTACAAATAATTTATTTTAAGGGTTTGATTACATATGTTAGATATAAATTTTAATCAAATCATTGAAATGATTGAAAAGCGAAAAAATAATGCTTACAGAAAAGTAAATGAAGAAATGATTTT
>CAKPCG010000001.1 GCA_934141475.1 uncultured Clostridia bacterium | reverse complement strand
AAGTACATTTAAATGTGGCTTTGCATTTTTTGTAATATTATAATATTTTTCTTTACTACTTTTCATCAAAATTCTCCCCTTAATAATCTATCTAATTAATTCTTTGTTAATATAACAACTAAAAATATATTATTCAATCATTATTCTTGAACTCTTTTTCTAAAACTATAAACATTCGCCTTATTTTTACATTGTTGTGTATCATATTCTGCCTTTGAATTTTTATGTATAAAAGCTTTATGACAGAATTTACAAATATTAAGCATTATTGTATCTTGTGATAAGTTTACTAAAATTTTCCATTTATTTCTTCGATTACGTATCTGTCAAAAGCTAGGCAGAAACGTTGATTTTCTATGTGAAAATTAGCTTTCATTTTCCACTCCTAAAAAATCCCTAAAGATTCCATTGTAATCGCTCGGCAAATTATAAGGCTTACATTATACTTTAATAAAGTTAAGTAATTACTTGTTGATATATATAGATTACAGTAATTACTTTAAAAAATCAATAGAATTTCCCTAAATTCTTTGATAGCACTTTGAAAATTGAATATTTCAGTTGTTAGATACAATATATGGAAGAAAATCAGATACAATAAAGAAAAATAGCCATTGGTTATAGTACCTCGCCTCGACCACTAATTACAATAAACTACCCAAAAAAACCTGGCTCTCACAATTGTGAGAATACAGGCTTGCTCGGATGCAGGTAAGCATATATATTCTCTTCATTTATCAGATTGTACAAGCTACGATCTGATAGAAAGAGAATATTTGGCAAAAGATGAGCAAATATTAAAGGCTCTAAATATCATTTGCCGTATTTCCAGCGAAAAAGCTGGAGTAAAATTCGATGTAATTCGCGATCCCGAAAAGGTAGCAAATTATATTTGCTATTTTACATATTATCTTAACAATCAAAAAAGGCAAATTTCTTTTCATTGCTTTTCTAGTAGAATAGGAAGATTTTGCCGGAAGGATTCTAAGGTAAGATGGGATCGAGGCGATTCTAGAAAAAATTGCCGAGAATTAATAGAATTTTTCGATTTCTAAAATAGGGCTATTGCCCTATTTTCTTTTATTTATAAAAACTTTTGTTATATACTCTTTTTTATTTTTTTTGCAATAACATCATATATGTGCCAATGTTTTTGTTCTCCTGAAGCTATTATTGCGTCTTTTTCTATTTCATTGAATTTAATTAGTTCAAAATTACAAAAAAGAGTTTTATCATCACAGAGCATTTATATGTCCATCATCCAAAAGTACGCCACCTTCAATAAAAAGTGGCGTACTAAATCCATTACATTATTCTGCTGTTTCAATCATATTACATATTAAGTTCTTTTTTAAATATCTTATACTAATTTTTAAATTAGTAATAATACAATCAAGCTGTTCATCTGTAATAGGCTGGGCAGCTTTTTCTTTATAAGTCTTCCATGCTAAGCCAGTTTTTAAACTAAACCTTAAATCAACGTCCTCTACTTCGTTTTCTGCTTCAGTATCAGCATCTTTTTTCATATTATTCTTAAGATATATAATCTCGTCTTCAACTGTATTCCTACTTTCTTTTTCATAATAATGAATAAGTAAAATAAAACCGCTTTTTTGGTTTTCTTGCAGATATATTTCACTTCTGTAACACCACCCTGTAGGCGAATTTCTTAGGTATGTTTCATATGATGTATTTTTTAGAGTTAACCAGTAACTTCCTTCGTTCTTTTCACTTTTAGAAAACTTTATGTCTAATTTATCAATATATTTTACTGGTTCTTTAATTTTAACTCCTTCAATACCAAATGGATTTACTACATTTCTATGCTCTTTAAGCAGTTTATATAGCTTTTGCATTTTTGGGGAAATAGTGCGAAATTCAGTTTCAAATTCAATGTTTTTCTTAATTAATGAACTGTCTAATATTTTTTTATATACTTTATTAGTAAGTTCATCAACCAATTCCTTACTGTGATTTCCTTTCATCATTGTTGCTAATACTATCATTCCTTTTACTGAATGTACTTCTCCCCACCAAAAATTCCTGCCTCCTGGATCTTTTTCTCCGACTGCTTCCATTGCACAATCCATTATTTTACTTGGTCTTTCTCCTCCACTATTAACTACATAGTATGTACCAGAGTGATAGAACTGAGTTCTATTGATTCTAAAACATGGTACAAAAACGTCATATCTAGAACCTTTTCGGTCATTTAACCGTTGAGCCCCTAGTATTTCCATTGTTTTTTGAAATTCTTGTATGGATATTCCCATATGTTGCCCTCCTTGTGTATGGATTTTTATTATTGAATTTTGATCAAAAATATTATATATTATTTTACATAAAATCGCAATATTTTATTTCTAAGTGCATCACTTAATTTTATCATTTATAAAATATCGTATTTAAACCACCCAAAATAAATACTTTTTTAATATTGATAATTTATAGAAAATATTATATAATTGTCAAAATTTGAATAATAAAGATATAATGTGAAATAAAGGAAGAAGGATGTATTAAATGCCAAGTAAAAAAAAGGAATCAAATACAAAATCTTACAAAAAATTATTGAATTTTTATAAGATTATTTTAGAACCTAGTTTTAGAGATTTAAATAAAAGTAGTAATATAGTATTATACGAATATTTTTATAGTATGTTTAAAGATAACAATACTTTTTCAAGTGAAGGTATATCTTTTGAAACAATAACATTGGACCAAGATCACATATTTGCAAGTATTTGTAGAAGTGGCGATTTGGGTGTACTAACCGAAATTAGAAATGGTAGAGGAACTCAAATTAATGATACTTCTGAATTTATTTTAGAAAGTTATACATATTTTTATATTGATTTTAAAAATTTAGGTGTATCTGTAATAAAAACTCAAAAAATCCCTTCACCTGATGTATATATAAAAAATTTAATAACTAATCACTCTCCTATAAATTTAAGTTTAGAACCTTTTAAAAAGAGCGATAGTGAATTAGAATCTATGAATATAAATAAAATATCTTTGTCATTTTATAATAATTCTCAGGATTTTGTTGAACTTAAACATATTAATTCTTCTGATTGTGAAATATCAGAGTTTAAATTTGAAGCTAAACTAAAAAAGGTACAAAAAAGTTTTATATTTAATATAATTGATAAATATAAAAATAATAATAATATAAAAAAACTTTCCGTATACTCAAATACAGAAGAAGTAGATTTATTAAAAAACATTTTTACAAAACAGGTTTGTATTGAGCTTACAAAAGATTATAAAAAAGATTTTTATAAAATTGAAAAGACTTTAAAAAATGAATTATTCAAAATTATAAATACATAATTTATACATATAATATGCATTTTTATTGGTTATTTTAGAATATATTTCTAAAATAACCAATAATGCTATGTTTTTATTTTATTAAAAATATTTAAATTATATCAAATTTTTAATAAAACATATTAATTAAAATTCTTACCATCAATTAATATTTATATTGCAAATATCAAATTATTTTTAATCAAAAACATTCCCAAAACACTTGCTAACAAACCAAAAATAATAATTAGTAATATATTCATAAAAAATAGTTTCCAGAAAAAGTCAAAAAATGACTTACTTTTTGTATAAATAACATATGCAATTAATGTTTGTATTACTCCTAAAATAAGTACAAAAAAAATTGCCTTAAAGTTAAATCCATTTCTTATAAAAGTTTCAATTAATGAGTATACACTATAAGCAACAAGCCCTGTTTTTAAATTATATTTTTCAAAAATATTATATAAAATATATAACATTATAATTGAAAATATTAATGATAAAATAGCTACTGCAATCTTGTTTATTTTTGTTGCATTTTTATCACTTTCATATTTACTGGTTTTGTTAGAATATTTTTTTGAATCATTTGTACTTTTTTCACTCGTAATATTTAAATTATTATTTGTATATGTATTTACATTTAAAATATTACTATTTTCATTTGTTAATGTATTTGTCTCTGCAATATTTGCAGTTGTTGTTGAAATTCCTTCATCTTTGAAAACTGTTATTCTAATAATAAAAAATGTTCCAAAAATTAATATCAGTAATGTTAATATCCATATTAATTTCATATCCGAATCCATATATTTTCCCCCTTTCATTTTTATTTTATCAAATTAATATATATTTTTTCAATAAAAATGTTTTATTTTGTTAGTTTAAAAATTAGACATTATTTTTTAAATTAGATTTTCAGGATTTAGACATTCTAGTTCTGGCAATACGAATCTTCCATCTTTTCTTATTAAAACATTATCAAAATATATTTCTCCGCCACCATATTCTGGAGTTTGAATATTTACAATATCCCAATGTATGCTTGACCTATTTCCATTATCGCTTTCTTCTAAACTGTTTCCTGGTGTAAAGTGAAAACTCCCTTTGATTTTTTCGTCAAACAATGTATCTCCAATTGGTCTTTCTACATACGGATTTAAGCCAACGGCAAATTCTCCGATGTATCTTGCTCCCTCATCTGTATCTAAAATTTCATTTAATTCTTTTGTTTTATTTGATGTTGCTTTTATAATTTTTCCGTTTTTGAATTCAAATTTTATATTATTAAATGTTATTCCATTGTAGGTTGTTTCTGTATTGTATGATATAACTCCATTTACACTTTCTTTAACTGGAGCAGAAGCTACTTCTCCATCTGGTATATTAAATGTGCCAGTATATTTTTCAGCTGTTATTCCTTTTATACTAAATGTTAAGTCTGTACCATTTCCTAAAATATGAACTTTATCTGTTTTGTCCATTAAATATTTTAACGAATCCATTGATTTTGACATTTTATTATAATCTAAATTACATACATTAAAGAAAAAATCTTCAAATTCGTCTTTGTTCATTTTTGACATTTGTGCCATTGAATTGTTTGGATATCTTAATATACACCATTTTGTGTTTTTTACTCTTTCTTCAAAATGAACTGGTAAAGTATAATATTTATTATATAGATCCATTTTTTCTTTTGGTATACTGTTTAGTTCAGAAGTATTTGATGTGGCTCTTATTCCTATATATGCATCCATTTTTTTCATTCTATCACTGTCTATTTTTCCATACATTTTTATTTGTTCTTCTGTAGCATTTTCTAGCATTACTCTTAAAATTTCATAGTTTATAATATTAAATTGTGGCTTAGCACCTAGCTTTTCTGCTTTTTTTATTAGTTCTTTTGCAAGTGGAATCGCTTCATCTCCTAATATTTCTATTAAAATATTGTCATCCTTTTTAATATTTACTGAATATGTTAATAAATTATTGGCCAATTTTTCATATCTTATATCTTTCATTTTTACTTGTATTCCTTTCTTTCAAGGCACAAAATTTGATTAAAATATTGTATTTTACAATTATTTTTTAACTTTTCTCCTTGTTTTTTATTTCTTTTTTATAATATATTATAATTATCTATATAGGTCAATATTTTTCATTTATTATTTCAATTGTAAATTTACATAAATCATGTTATAATTATTTTATTAGCTGATGCTAAAATATATAAAGGCGGTGAATAATATGAAACCAAGCGAATTCAAAAAAGGAGAGAAATACATACGGATAATTCCGTATAGAAGAACAAAGACTTCACCTTTTGATTGGTCATTTACAAATTCTTTAATGGTATTTGATGAAATTTCAACTCAAGGAAATTTAATTATGCATCGAGAAGATAATTCTCTTGATGTATATTCTAAACCATCTGAAATTCCATTTCATCCTGGATGGAGACCTGAAAGTATTCTTTCTGATGGGCCAAAAACTGACCTTAGCCAATGGGAAGGAAAATTAATCACTCAGATTAAGCCTATCTTCTTGGCACCCATCAAACTTAAGTTACCATGTTATCAATGCTTCAACTCCCAAAAATATATACTTAATTCTCAAGCCGGAAGATTTAAAACTCAAACGTTTTCTTACGATAAAAGTTATATAAATTGCAGTATAAAACTGATTTCAGCAACGAAATATCATTTGGTTATTGAAAAACCTAATGGAAAAAGAAGAATTTTGGATTCAAGATATGTAGATATTGAGAATTGGGCATTGGCTTAAACCGCAAAAAAGAGGAAAAAAGTGCTTACGTTAGGCTTTTTTCCTATTCTTGTTTTTATTATAAATTTTCCATCCATTTATCTATTTCATCTGGAGATGTCATTAATTGATTTTCTTCATAATCTGATGTAAATACTATATCCATTCCTTTTTCTACATTTGAATTTGGACATAATGATTTTATTTCTTGAAATGTTCTTCCTAGCCATCCAGCATTTGTTGCAAATGGTTTTATTGTTTTGTTCTTCATCCAACTATTTCATTATATAATTGAATTTTATAGTCTAGTCTTCCTAAAGTTTCTGTTATTTTCTTCTGTTTTTCTAGTAATTTTTCTTTTTGTTCTTCTAATAATTTTTTTCTTGCTTCTACTGTTGAGCTTCCTTTTTCTAATAGATTCATATATTCTATTAAAATTTCTATTTCTACTTCTGCAATTGTCATTTTTAGCAACATCCTTTCTTTCAAGGCACAAAATTTGATTAAAAATATTGTATTTTCCAATATTTATTTTTCAAACTTATTCCTTCAAGTTTTATTCAGGCAATTTATTATATTCTTCGTCTGTAACTTTTTCACACCACTCATTTGAAGTATTTTCTCCTGGTACTTCTACTGCAATATGACTAAACCATGATGATGCTGTTGCTCCATGCCAGTGTTTTACATTTGCTGGAATAACTACTATATCTCCTGGTTTTAATTTTCTTGCTTCTTTACCCTCTTCTTGGTACCATCCATCTCCATCAACACAGATTAAAATTTGACCTCCTCCTTTTGTACTTTTGTTATTATATATAACACCTAGAGTTAACTTCAAGTCAATAGTTTTCTTTTTATTTATAAAAATTATTAAATAAGTATTGCAAAATTTTAAAAATACAAGTATAATACCTTTTGGAAAATGTTGATTTAATTTTAACATTTTATACGCACCAGTAGCTTAGCTGGATAGAGCACTCGGCTACGAACCGAGAGGTCGGGGATTCGAATTCCTCCTGGTGCACCATTACTCTCATAAAACTTGAGAGTTTTTATTTTTGGTGAGTTTTGGAACGGAAGTGAATTATTTTGGATAAAAAAGAATTAAGAAAATTTATAGCTGATTTTATAAATAGAAAAGAAGCTGAAAGTAAAGATAAAAATTATATAAATTATTCATATTATGAATTAAAAGTAAAAGAAGGTTTAACTGAAAGTGAAATTGATGAACTTTTAAAAGTTAGTAGAGATTATTTTGAAGAAAGAAATTATAGTGTATATTTTACAAATGCTGAATTTGAATATAATGGACAAATTAGAAAAGTAGAATCAAATAATTATATGATTGCAATTTTGCATAGATATTAAAATAGCAGATTTTTTAGTCTGTTATTTTTTTATTTTAAATTTTTTTATTTTCAATATTTTTTAAATAAAACTGGTTTATTATTTTATTAAATCAAGAATGATAATTAAATTATAAAAAGGGAGGAATATATTATGAAAGAAAAAATTTTAGTTTTAATAATTGGTATTTTAATTGGAGGAATTTTAGCTACTTCTGGATTTTTAATTTACAACAAGACTAATAGCAACAATTCTTCAAACCCACCTCAAATGATGGACTCTAATTCTAACGGACAAATGGGATTTCTATGTAATTATATACTGCTATATTGTTTTTTAATTTTCAATGCAAATATTAAAACTTGAAATATTTAATTTCTTTTGCTATACTATAAAAAACATTTACACAAGAATAATTTATAGAAGGGAACATAAGAATATGAAAGAAAAAGGAATTTTACTTCCAATTTATTCGCTTCCAAGTAAATATGGTATCGGAGATTTTGGATATGAAGCATATGAATTTGTAGATATATTAAGTCAAAATGGTATAAAATATTGGGAAATATTACCGATTAATGAGTGTGATAAACATCCCTATTCACCTATTAGTTATTATGCCTTAGAAGAAGATTATATTTCTTTAGATAAATTAATAGAATATAAATTAATAAAAAATGCTGAGACCAGAAAAAGTTCTGATAGGGCAATTTATGATAATTTTAAGGAAAAATATTATAAAGAAGCATTTAAGAATTTTAGACACAATAATGAATATTATGAATTTATTGTTTTAAAAGAAATTAATGAATATGCAGAATTTATGAGTAAAAAAACAAAAAATAGTGTAGATTATTATTTGTTTTTACAATATATATTATTTAAACAATGGATGGAATTGAAAAATTATGCTAATTCTAAAAATGTTCAAATAATTGGCGATATGCCTGTATATCCTGTTTTTGACTCTGTGGAAACTAAATATCATCCTGAATGTTTTGAGATGGAAAATGGTAGCTTTTCTTATGAGGCAGGTACTCCACCAGATTATTTTAATGAAAATGGTCAAAAATGGAACAGTCCAGTATATAATATTTCAAATATTAAAAAGGATAATTATTCTTATTTAATAAAAAGGTTTCAATATCATTTAAAATTGTTTGATAAAGTTAGAATTGACTATTTTAGGGGATATGATTCATTTTTTAAAATTCCAATAGGAAAAACAGGAAAGGATGGATTTTATGCTGATGGAGTAAGTTATGGTTTCTTTGACGAATTGTTTAAAATGCCTAATATTAATGTAGACAATTTTATTGTAGAAGATTTAGGTGAAATTAGAAAAGAAACCATTGATTTAAGAAAGCACTATGGTTTTACGAGGCAAAAAATATTACAATTTTCTATTGATTTGGATAATTTATGTGATAAAGATAATGCGGATGAAAATGTTTTAGCTTTTCCTGGAAATCATGATTGTAATACTATTTATGGTTGGTACAAAACTCTTAATTCTGATTATCAATGGAAGTTAAAAGAATTTTTAAGAAAAAATGAATGTTATGACATAAATATTAATATTGGTTTTATGCAATATTTATCTAAGTGTAAAGCTAAAATGCCTATTATTATGGTTCAAGATATTTTAGGATTGGACGAAAGTTCTAGAATTAATGTTCCTGGCACAGAAAGTGATAATAATTGGTCTTGGAAACTAGTTGATTTTGAGGATTTTAGGAATAGAATTAGTGATTTCAGTAATTAAATATGTTGCAGTTCGTTTTAAGTAGCACATTCTGCTTTTTGAATGTGCTACTTTTTATTTTTTCCCTAATGTAATTGTTATATTTTTTTGATTTTCTCCTCTTAATATATTTAAGGTTACTATATTTCCTGGTGATTTTGAATATATATATTCTCTTAAATCATTTATTGTTACTAATTGTTTTTCGTCTATTTTTGTAATTAAATCTCCTTCTTTTAGTTCTGATAAATATGATGGGCCATTTATTATAATTTTTGATACATATACTCCTTTGTTTATTTTATTTTTTAAATTTAAATATCCCGCAACATCGCTATCATAGGCATATATTCCAAGGGTTGCTTCATTAAATGTACCATTTATTTTGAAACTTTCTATTATTGGTTTTATAACATTTATTGGAACTGCAAATCCTATTCCTTCCGCTGTTGTTATTTTTACTGTATTTATTCCTATTGCTTCACCTTTTTCATTTACTAATGGACCTCCACTATTTCCTGGATTTATTGTGGCATCTGTTTGTATCAAGTCCGAAATGTAACTTGTTTCTGTGTTATCATCTATTTTTATTGTTCTATTTAATGCACTAATTATTCCTGATGTTACTGTTTTTCTAAATTCATATCCTATTGGATTTCCTATTGCATAAACTTTGTTTCCTATTCTTAAATTTTTTGAGTCTCCAATTTGTATTGGATTTAAACCATTTGCTGGTATTTTTGTTATTGATAAATCTAAGTTTGTATCGCTCCATACAACATTTCCTTTATATAGATTTTCGTCTATTGTTATATAGCAGTCACTATATTTTTCACCTGTTACATGACTATTACTTAATATATAACCATTTTCTGATACGATTATTCCTGTTCCAAGACCTACTTCGTCACTTGGTATATTTTTTAAAATAGATCCTCCTAGGTTACTTAATTTAGAAATTCCAACTATACTTTCATTAACATTTTCTAACATATCCGCTACGGAAATGGTGTTTTGGGTTGTTTTATCCACATTTTTTTCATAATTTGTGGATAATGATGTTCTTTTGGTTTCATAATCTGTAGATATTTCTATATTTTTGTACATTACATATATGTTAGATATTGTTATTGCAATTAATAATATTATTAGAAATGTTATTGTTATTTTCTTTCTTTTATTTTTCTTTTCTTTTTTCATTTTGCCAACATCCCTTTCTTTTAAGGCACAAAATTTGGTTAAAAATATTTTATTTTATAATTATTTTTTAAACTATCCCTCAAACCTATTATTTCCAATATTTATATTTTTATAACATCTAAAGTTTTTTCCAATTTATTGCATTTTTACATAATTTATTATATAATTAGAGTATATTTTTTAAAGAAAGTAATAGGTGATTAAATATAATGGAGCAAAAAGTATATGAATTAACTATCCCACAAAAGAGTATCTGGTTAACAGAACAATACTTTCAAAATACCACAATTAATAATATTTGTGGCAGTTTAATTATTGAAGAAAATGTTAATTTAAATATTTTAAACAAGGCTATTAATATTTTTGTTGAAAATAATGATAGCTTTTGTTTAAGATTTAAAAAAAGTGGATCTGATTTATTACAATATTTTGTTAAAAATGAAAATATTGATTTTGAAATTCTTAATTTTTCTTGCGAAAATCAAATTGAGAAAGTTGCTAAAGTTATGGTTAATACCAAATTTAATCTTTTTGATTCTCGTGTTTTTGACTTCAAATTATTCAAATTGCCATCAGGTTTTGGTGGTTTTATCGTTAATGTTCATCATATAATCTCTGATGCCGCAACTTTTTCTATGATTGGCACAGAAATTGTTGAGATTTATTCTTGTTTATTAAATAATAAAACTATCCCAGTTAAAACTTATTCATATTTAGATTATATTAATTCAGAAAAAGAATATTTAAAAAGCTCTCGTTTTGAAAAAGATAAGATTTATTGGAACGAAACTTTGTCATCTTCTTTAGATGTTGCAACTTTTCCATCTAGTAAAGTCTCTAAAAATAGTAATGACTTTAGAGCTAATAGAAAAGAATTTATTTTGGATAAAAAAATTATTTCTAAAATAAAAGATTTTTGTGCAAAAAATAATCTTAGTATGTTTAATTTTTTGACTGGGATTTATTCTATTTATTTTGGAAGAATAAATAATATGGATAATTTTTTACTTGGAACTCCTGTTTTAAACAGGACAAATTACGCTCAAAAACATACTTGTGGAATGTTTATTAGTACTTCTCTTTTACAAATGGATTTACAAGAAAATCTACCATTTGCAAAATTTTTACAAAATATTGCGCAAAATTCTTTGGGTATGCTTAAACACCAAAAGTATAATTATCAATATATTTTAGATGATTTAAAAAAGAAAGATAGCTCTCTTGGACGTTTATATGATATTATTCTTTCTTATCAAATTACTAAAGCAACTTCTCAAAATTTGGGTGTTTCTTATCATACTAAATGGTATGGAACTGATTATATTGCAAATACTTTGGATGTTCATTTTCATGATAATGATGATTCTGGTAACCTTTTAATAGAATATGATTATCAAATTTCTAAAATTAAGAGTTCTGATATTTTAAATTTGCATAAGAGAATTTTGTATTTAATTAATCAAGTTTTAAATGATGAAAATATATTAATAGATAATTTAGAAATTGTTACTCCTGACGAAAAAGATATTATTTTAAACAATTTTAATAATAATTTTATGGACTTTTACCCTAAAAAAGATATTATAACTGTTTTTAAAGAAGCTGTTACAAAAAATCCAAATAAAATTGCTCTTGTTTTTCAAGATGAACATATTTCATATAAAGACTTAGATGAAATGTCCGATTATTTGGCATATTATATGAATACTATTGGTGTTAAAAATGGTGAAAATGTTGCTATCTTTTTAGATAAATCTGTTTGTATGGTAGTTTCTATTTTAGCAATTTTAAAAATTCATTCTGCATATTTACCTATTGATATTTCTTATCCAAATGAAAGAATTGAATATATTTTAAAAGATGCTAATGTTTCAACTATTATTACTAATTCAAATTTAAATACAAAAAATTATGAAAATATTAATTATATTTGTATAGATAAATTAGATTTATATGAAAAATGTAAATTTGATTATTTACCTTCAAATGTATGTGATACAGCTTACGTAATGTATACATCTGGATCTACTGGTAAGCCTAAAGGTGTTATAATTGAGCAAAAAAGTATTTTAAGGCTAATAAAAAATCCAAATTATATAAATTTTGGTGATGATGAACATATTCTTCAAACTGGTTCAATTGTTTTTGATGCTTGTACATTTGAGATATGGGGTACTTTACTTAATAATTTTTCTCTGTATATTTTACCAAAAGAAGATTTATTAGATGCTACATTTTTATCTACTTATTTAGTTGATAATGAAATAACTATTTTATGGCTTACTGCTGCTTTATTTAATCAACTTTGTGATATAAATGCTTCTATGTTTAAATCTGTTAAATATTTATTAACCGGAGGGGATGTTCTTTCTGTAAAACATATAAATAAAGTTATGAAGTTTAATCCTAATTTAAAAGTTATAAATGGTTATGGGCCAACTGAAAATACAACTTTTACGTGTTGCTTTAATATTGATAAACATTATACTTCAAGAATCCCTATAGGTTTTCCGATTTCTGGAACTACTTGTTATGTTGTTTCTAAATCTGGTATGCTTCAACCAATAGGTGTTCCTGGTGAACTTTGGACTGGTGGGCTTGGAGTTGCTAAAGGCTATTTAAATAATCCTGAACTAACTTCTAAAAAGTTTGTTCCAAATCCTTATAACTCTTCTGATATTGTTTACAAAACTGGTGATTTGGTAAAATGGCTACCTGATGGAAGTATTGATTTTATTGGAAGAAATGACAATCAAGTAAAAATTCGTGGATTTAGGGTTGAATTAAATGAAATTACTAATACTATTTTGAATTATTCAAAAGTAAAAAATTGTACAACTGTTATTCAAAATATAAATGGAACTAAATTTATCTGTTCTTATATAATTGCTAAAGAATCTTTTTATATTGAGGAATTAAAAGTTTTCTTGGCAAAAACTTTGCCAAATTATATGATTCCTTCTTACTTTGTATTTATGGATTCTCTACCTATAACTGTTAATGGAAAAATTGATAAGTCTAAATTGCCTTTGCCAGAAGTTAGAACAAATAATCAATCTTCTCTAAAAGCTTCTAGCCCTATAGAAAAAGAGATTTTTTCTGCAGTAAAGAGTTTATCATCTAATAAAAATCCGTCTATTGATGATAATTTCTTTTATGATATTGGATTAGACTCATTAGATGCTATGAAGTTATGTGCTAAGTTATATAAATATAATATTAATATTCAGGATATAAGTAGTTTTCCAACTATTAAATTGCTTGCAAAAAAAATTGAAACTAATTATAATGTTTCTATTTTTGATAATAATCTTCCAAATATTAATATATATAATAAAGTAACTAATTTCGATCTATCAAATATACTAATTACTGGAGCACTTGGTTATTTAGCCATGCACTTATTAAAGGAGCTTTTGCTTAATCCATCTGTAAAAAATGTTTTTTGTATGGTTCGTAATAAAAGTAATGCTAATTATAAAAAAAGATTTGAAAAAATGTTATATTTTTATTTTGGCAATACCCTAGATGAATTAGTTTCACAAAAAGTAAAAGTTGTGTGTGGAGATTTTACAGATGAAAAATTTGATATGGCTGACTCTGATTTTACATATTTAACTAAAAATGTCACTACAGCTATTCATTGTGGTGCAACTGTTAAACATTATGGTAATTTTGAAAAATTTAACAGGACAAATGTTGTTGGTACTAAAAATATAATTAATTTTTGTAATATATCTGGTGCTAAAATGGCTCATATTTCAACTATTTCTGTTGGAGGATATTGTCCTAAAAATTTGGATTTGTGTTTAACTGAAAATGATTTTAATATAAAACAAATTTTTAATAATCATGTTTATATGATTACTAAATATCTTGCGGAATATGAGGTTTTGAAAGCCTTAAATAGTAAAAATATTGAAGGAAAAATTTTTAGACTTGGTAATATTATGCCAAGATTTTCTGACAATGTTTTTCAACATAATTTTAAAGATAATGCTATTTTTACTAAACTTCAAGCTATTATGCAATTAAAATGTTTGCCAGAAAGTTATTCTAATTTGATGCTTGATTTTAGCCCTGTTGATTTGTGTGCTAAATCGATTATTAAATTGTTAGAATTAAAAGATAATCAGACTGTATATCATATATATAATAATAATGTGATTTCATTGAAAAACTTCTTGAATTTATCTAAAATTAATTGTAAAATAATACCTGATAGTGCAATGATTGATATTATACAAAATTCATCTAATCCACTTAGTATTCATATTTTGGATGATTTAGGTAAAAATAAACGTCCTTTGACTAAAACAGATAATAAATTAACTATAGATATTCTTAATTCTAGTGGATTTTATTGGAATAAAACAGATGAAAATTATGTTAATAGATTTATGACTCTATTTAATTAATATACGAAAGGATAAAAATATGAAACACATTAAAAGAAATATTTATGGAAAATTAATCTTACTTGAAACTGTTGTAATTTTACTTATGAGTTTTTTAGTACCAAAACTCTCTAATTATCCGCCAAATTCTGAAAATATAGATTTTCAAAGGCAAATTGAGCCCTTATCACATAATATGCAATATGTGCTTTTGGGCTCTATAGGTATTGTTTTATATGTTTTATTTGTAAGCATTATTTTAAAAGATGTTTTTGATTATATACAAAACTATAAAAAGCGTACTTTTTCTTTTGAGGAATTAGAAAATATAAGAAAAAAATGTTTTCGTTTTCCAAAGTTAATAATACTTGTTCAGCTTATTGTTATTATTGTAATTCTTGTTTTGCTTTTTGGTAGTATGAATTTGGATTTACATTTAATATTTAAGTTTTTGCTTATATATTTCTCCTTTTTCTTGGCTACTGCTTTAATTTCAGGTATTATTACTCAAAGCGATATTGATACTATTATAAAATCTACATATGAAATAAATAATAATTATGCTGAAATAAAACATCCAACTAAATTTTCAAAAGAACTTTTATATAATTTACTACCATTTTTCGTTGTTTTGGTTATAACCATTTCACTTTTAGGATATTCTAGAACTTCTAATTCTATTGGTGAAGAAAATTATTACTATTATAAATTGTACGTTGATTATTTGGATTGTAATAATAAAAGTATTGATGAAATAAAGGAGTTGTTAAATTCTGTTCCTTTGAAAAATCCTTCTGACTATTATTTTATAATAACTTCTGATGAAACTATACTTTCTAATCCTAATGGAAATATTTCGGACTTTTTCCTTAAATATGCTAATATGTATTTAGATAAAACAGCTGGTAGAGTTTATGAATATTATGGTGTAGAAGAAGAAAGTTTTGTAAAAAAAGTATCTTTAAAGGGTAGTGGCGAAGAAATTTATATTGGTTTTAAATATTCAACTACTAATTCAGCACTTATTAAGTATTTCTTTACAATTGCTGTTGTTTCTACTATTTCTTACATTTTTATATTAATAATTTGGTCTAAGAAAGTTAGTAGAAATATTATACAAGTAGCAGATAAGTTGTCTGAAATTGCTAAACAAAATAATGTATCTAATATTAAAAATCTTCCTATTACTGATACTAATGAGATTGGAGAATTAACTATTGCATTTAATGATATTCAGAAAATAACTAAAGAGAATATTCAAACTATTCAGTCTAATCAAAATCAGCTTATAGAACAAGAACGTCTTGCTTCTTTAGGACAAATGATTGGTGGTATTGCTCATAATTTGAAAACTCCTATTATGTCTATATCTGGTGCTGCTGAAGGATTAAATGATTTAATTTCCGAATTAGATAATTCTATTGGAAATCCTATTGTTACAAATGATGATTTTCATGATATTGCATCTGATATGAATTCTTGGGTTCAAAAAATTAAAGATTATACAGAATATATGTCTGATATTATTACTGCTGTAAAGGGGCAAACTGTTAATCTTTCTGAAGCAGAAAATATTTCATTTGATTTGGATGAATTGGTTAAGAGAATTAATATTCTTATGAAACATGAATTAAAAAATGCTATTATCTATTTAAATGTTCATATGTATATTAATAATAAAGTTACTATTCATGGCGATGTTAATAGTTTGGTTCAAGTTATTAATAATATGATTTCTAATGCAATTCAAGCTTATAAAGGAAAACCTGGTGGAGAAATTAATTTAGATTTCCGTAAGGATGAACAAAATAATCTTATTATTTCTATTGAAGACCATGCATCAGGATTATCTGAAAAGGTAAAGGACAAATTATTTAAGGAAATGATTACTACTAAAGGAAAAAATGGAACTGGACTTGGACTTTATATGTCTTATTCTACAATTAAAGCTCATTTTAATGGAGATATTACATTCAAGTCTGAAGAAGGAAAAGGTACTAAATTTAATATTATTTTACCTTTATAAGGATAAAAAGAGAACTAAATTAAATCTACTTTTGGAAGTATAATTATTTAGTTCTCTTTTTTATTTTATAATTCTGTTTGATATTTGCTTTGTATTTCTTTTATTTTTTCATAGTCATTTTGTAATATTTCTATAAATACGTCATCTAGTTCAGGATCAAATTGTGTACCTCTACATTTTTTAAATTCTTCTATTACTTGTTCTATTGGAAGTGAGTCTCTATATACTCTTCTTGATGTCATTGCATCAAATGTATCGGCTATTGCTGTAATTCTAGCAAGGTATGGAATCTGGTTTCCAACTAGTCTTTCTGGGTAACCTTTTCCATCATATCTTTCATGATGATATTTTACTATTGGTAATATGTCTTGAAATATTGATGCTGTAGAAAGTATATGTGCACCAATTGTTGGGTGATTTTTTATTTCTGAATATTCATCTTCTGATAGTTTTCCACTTTTTTGTAATATGTTGTCTGGAACTCCTATTTTACCTACATCATGGAACAAACCACCTATTCTTAGTCTTTTTATATCTTCTTTTGATAATCCTAGTTTTTCTCCTATCAATACAGAATATTCAGCAACTCTATCAGAATGGCCTCTAGTGTATGTGTCTTTTGCTTCTACCGTATATCTAACTGTTTGTATACTTTCCATATATGCTTGTTCTAGTTGTTTATATGTGTCAGCAAGCTTTTCATTTATTGATTTTATTTGTCTCATTTGTTCAACTGATTTTATTCCTGATTCTATTAGCAATAATAGTTGATCAAATTTGTCGCTTTTTTCACAATATCCTTGTATATCTAGTCTTCTTATTGTATCTAATGGTGGTGCTAAATCTTTATGTCCTGTAAGTAGTAATATATATAGTTCTTTATTAAATTTTCTTATTTCTTCTACAACTTGATCCCCATGTAATGGAGTCATAATAAAATCTAATAATAGTAAATCAAAATGTTCATTTTTTATTTTTTCAATGGCTTCTGTTGGATCTGTGACTCCTGTAAATGAGTAACCTGATCTTTTTAAAAATATCGATAATGAATCAATTATTCCAATTTCATCATCAACTGCTAGAATTTTGTATGTAGCATTTTGATTATTTTTTATATTTTGAGTATTACCAATCCTCATGTAAATTCCCCCTTACTAAATTTTCATGCTTAATCCTACCTTGTGTCTTTCCATATCTATTTTTATAACTTTTACTTTTACAATATCTCCAACTGATACTATTTCTGATGGATTTTTTATATATTTTTCGCTCATTTCTGATATGTGTACTAGTCCATCGTATTTTACTCCTATATCGACAAATGCTCCAAAGTCTATTACATTTCTTACTGTTCCTGGTAGTATCATACCTTCTTTTAGGTCTTCAAATTTTAATACATCTTGTCTAAGTATTGGTTTTGGCATTTCGTCTCTTGGATCTCTTCCTGGTTTTGAAAGTTCATCTATAATATCTTTTAATGTCATTTCTCCTATATTTAATTCTTTTGATTCTTGGTTTATATCAACTGATTTTAATTTTTCTCTTAGTGATACGATTTTTTCTTTGTCTCTTAGATCTTCTTTTTCAAATCCAACACTTTCTAGTAATTTTTCTGCAGCATCGTAACTTTCTGGGTGCACTGCTGTTATTTCTAATGGATTTGTTCCATCTATTATTCTTAAAAATCCTGCACATTGTTCAAATGCTACTTTTCCCAGTTTTGGTACTTTTAATAATTCTTTTCTATTTTTTAATTTTCCATTTTCATCTCTATATTTTACTATATTCTTTGCAATTCCCGAATTTATTCCTGAAACATAACTTAAAAGTGATGGTGTTGCTGTGTTTACATCTACTCCTACTTTATTAACGGCGTCTTCTACCACTCCCGTAAGGCTTTCTGCCAATTTTTTCTGATTTACATCATGTTGGTACTGACCAACCCCTATTGCTTTTGGATCTATTTTTACAAGTTCAGCTAAAGGATCTTGCAGTCTTCTTGCTATTGATATAGCTCCTCTTATTGATACATTTATATCTGGATATTCTTCTGTTGCTAATTTTGATGCTGAATAAACTGATGCCCCTGCCTCACTTACTATTACATAGTTTACTTCACGCTTAGCTTCTTTTATCATTTCTGCAACAAAAGCTTCTGATTCTCTTGATGCTGTACCATTTCCTATTGCTATCATATTAATATTATCTTTTTCTATTAATTTTAATAATTCTTTTTTGGCTCCTTCTACATCATTTTGTGGAGCTGTAGGATATACTGTTGATATATCTAAAACTTTTCCTGTTTCATCTATTACTGCTATTTTGCATCCTGTTCTATATGCTGGATCAAATCCCATTACTGTTTTTCCTTTTATTGGTGCTCCTAATAATAGTTGTTTTGCATTTTGACCAAATACTTTTATTGCTTTTTCTTCTGCTTTTTCCGTTAGGTCTGAGCGTATTTCTCTGTCTATTGATGGTTCTATTAATCTTTTAAAACTGTCTAAAATTGTGTCTTTTAGCATTTGAGTAAATTGTGTTTGTCCTTTTATTATAGAATATTCTATTGTTTTTAATATTTTTTCTTCGTTTTTATCTATTTTTACTTTTAAAAATTCTTCTTTTTCTCCTCTATTTATTGCAAGAATTCTATGACTTGGTATTCTTGATACTACTTCGCTATAGTCATAATACATTTCGTAATTTGATTTTTCATCTTCTTTTGCTGATTTTGTTGATATTAGTCCTTCTCTATAACATATTTTTTTTATTTTTTTTCTATATTCAGCATTGTCTGAAATTTCTTCTGCAATAATATCTCGTGCTCCTTGAATTGCTGCTTCTTCATTTTCAACTACTTTGTCTTTATTTTTTTTGTCTTCTTCTGATAATTTATCTATATTTATATATTCTTTTGCAATTTCATAAATGTTTTTTGTTTCTTTTTGTTCTTTTATTATTTCTGCAAGTGGCTCTAGTCCTTTTGCTTTTGCAACTGTTGCTCTTGTTTTTTTCTTTTGTTTGTATGGTCTATATATGTCTTCTACTTCTGCTAAAGTTTCTGCAAGTTCTGTTTGTTTTGTTATTTCTTCTGTTAATTTTCCTTGTTCTTCTATTGATTTTAAAATTTCTTTTTTTCTTTGTTCTAGATTTCTTAAATATGTTAGTCTTTCTCCTAATATTCTTAAACTTTCGTCGCTTAATCCTCCTGTTACTTCTTTTCTATATCTTGCTATAAACGGAATTGTGTTTCCTTCATCTATTAATTTTATCGCATTTTCTACTTGCGTATTTTTTACTTGTAATTCGTTTGAAATTATTGCTATTATTTTTTCCATTGATGTTGTCCTTTCTGTTTTATTTTTTCATATTATATCAAATTTGCTAGGGATGTTGTCAATAGTTTGCTCTATTTTTTTGGATTTTTTGTTAATAAGTAAATAATGATTAATAATTATGTATTAATTTATATTTTAGAATATTATTATTTTACTTTTATGGATGACTAGTAACTTAAAGTTAAATTAAATATATTAAATTTTATAGTTAATTATTAGAAATTAATAGAAAATAAGAAATGAGCTCTGTTTGATAATACAGAGCTCATTTTCTAAGTAATTTAAATTTATATAATAATTTATTTAGTAATTTTAATCTTTTGTTTTATCTTATTTATAATTTTATTTTTATTCTACTCCCAAATATTCATTATATGTAATTTCTCTATCAATTACTTTACCATCTTGTTTTATATCTATTATTCTATTTGCAACTGTTTGTGTTAATTCATGGTCATGTGATGTAAATAAAATATTTCCTATAAATTTTTTCATTCCTTCATTTACTGACGTAATACTTTCCATATCTAGATGGTTTGTTGGCTCATCCATAATTAAGAAGTTTGCTCCAGATAACATCATTTTTGATAAAACACATCTTACTTTTTCTCCACCTGATATTACTTTTGCTTTCTTTAATGCTTCTTCTCCTGAGAATAACATTCTTCCAAGGAAGCTTCTTACATATGTTTCATCTGGATCTTTTGAGTATTTTCTTAGCCAATCCGTAAGATTTTCATCTGTTTCAAATAAATAACTATTGTCTTTTGGAAAATATGTGTGTGTTATTGTTTGTCCCCATATTATTTCTCCTTCATCAGGCTCAAGTTCTCCTTCTATTATTTGGAATAATACTGTTTTTGCATTTTCATTATCTGCTAAAAATGCAATTTTATCTTTTGCTTTTACTGTAAATGAAATATTATCTAGTATTTTTTCACCATTTATTGTTTTTGATATATTTTTTACCTGTAGTATTTCTTTTCCTGGTTCTCTATCTGGTTTGAAATCTACATAT
Organism: uncultured Clostridia bacterium; assembly: GCA_934141475.1. Taxonomy (GTDB): domain Bacteria; phylum Bacillota; class Clostridia; order TANB77; family CAG-508; genus CAG-269. Next base: position 77,209 of record CAKPCG010000001.1, on the reverse strand, counting down.
GGATATTTTCTATTTGATGGTCTTATTTCATCTAACTGAATCTTTTCTAGTGTTTTCTTTCTTGATGTTGCTTGTTTTGATTTTGAAGCATTTGCACTAAATCTTGCAATAAAATCTTGTAATTCTTTTATTTTTTCTTCTTTTTTCTTATTTTGTTCTCTTGCTTGTCTTAATGCTAATTGACTTGATTCATACCAAAAGTCATAGTTTCCTGGATATACTGTAATTTTTCCAAAGTCAACATCTGCTATATATGTACATACTTTGTTTAAAAAATATCTATCATGTGATACAACGATTACAGTATTTTCAAAATTTATTAAAAATTCTTGTAACCAATTTATACTTTTTAAATCTAAATCATTTGTTGGTTCATCTAGTAGTAATATGTCTGGATTTCCGAATAAGCTTTGCGCAAGAAGTACTTTTACTTTTTCTCTTGCTTCTATGTCTTTCATTAATTTGTAGTGATTTTCCGGACTTATTCCTAAGTCATTTAATAACATTGCAGCATCTGATTCCGCATTCCAACCATCTAGTTCACTAAATCTTTCTTCTAATTTTGCTGCTTTCATTCCATCTTCTTCTGAAAAATCAGGTTTTGCATATATTTCTTCTTTTTCTTTCATTATGTCATATAGTTCTTTATTTCCCATTATTACAGTATCTATTACTGTGTTTTCTTCATAGGCAAAGTGATCCTGTTTTAGTACTGATATTCTTTCTCCCTTATCTAATGTTACATCCCCTTTGCTTGGTTCAATTTCTCTTGATAGTACTTTAAGAAATGTTGATTTTCCTGCGCCATTTGCCCCAATTATTCCGTAGCATTCTCCTTTATTAAATTTAATGTTTACATCTTCAAATAAAACTCTTTTTCCAAATCTTATTGTAACTCCATTTGCTGATAGCATAATCTTCTCTCCTCTCTTTTTTGCTTTGTTTATTTTACTATAAATATTACTTAAAATCAATATTTATAGCAAATATTGTTGACTTTAATTGGTGTTAATAGTAGAATAATTTTATTAAAATTTATTTATTGAAAGGAATTTAGGTATGAGAAATCGTCGAGATCGTAGAAAATTTCAAACAACTTATCTTATAGATAAATTAAATATTGTTTCTAAAGTTCTATTTGCTTTAATTGTTATTTGCCTAATAATATTTATTGTTTCATCTATAAATGTAAAAAAATCTATTAATGTTTCTAAAAATGAAAATAAACAAGAAAGTACTAGTAATAATGACAATTCTTCAGAAAACATAGACAATTCAGATGAAAACTTGTCTAATTCTTTAAATTCAGAGAATTCAAATGAAGTAACAAATACTGTAACAGCTTCTTCTAAAAGTACAACTATTAATATGGCTTTTACGGGAGATATTATGTGTCACAATACTATTTATAATGATGCTTTTAACAAAACATCTAATTCATATGATTTTTCATATATTTTTGAAAATGTAAAATATCACATTCAAACCGCTGATATTGCTATAGGAAATTTAGAAACTACTTTTGCAGGAGCTACAAAGGGATATAGTAGTTATCCTACATTTAATACTCCTGAAAATTTAGCATATACATTGAAAAAAGTCGGTTTTGATGTTTTATCTACAGCTAACAATCACTGTTATGATTCTGGTTACTCTGGAATTGAAAGTACAATTGATTACTTAGATGATGCTGATATTTCACATACTGGTACTTATAAATCTCAAGAAGATCAAAATCAAATTCTGATAAAAAATGTTAGAGGTATAAAAATAGCATTTTTGAGTTTTACTTACGGCACTAACGGAATTAAAGTTCCATCTGACAAATCTTATTCTGTTAACTTAATTGATAAAACTTTAATTCAAAAACAACTTTCTCTTGCTAAAGAAAGCTCTCCTGATTTAATTTGTGTAAGTATGCATTGGGGAATCGAATACCAAACCTCTCCAAATTCTGAACAAAAAGATTTAGCAGATTTTTTGTTTAAAAATGGTGCTGATATTATAATAGGTAATCATCCACATGTTTTACAATCAATGGAAAAAAGAACTATTACTTCTGATGATGGGTCTACCAGAGATGGTTTTGTTGTTTATTCTTTAGGAAATTTCTTAGCTGACCAAAGCAAGAACTATACTAGAGATTCTGCTATATTAAATTTAAATATTACCAAAGATGCTGATGGAAAAATAAAAATAAACTCAGCAACTTATACCCCTACTTATATTTATAAAAATACTGCAAGCTCTACAAATAAATTTAAAATTATGAATTTAAAAAATTCAATTGATGCTTATGAAGCAGGATATACAAGTGATTTAGATAAAAAAACTTATAATACTTTTAAAACTGAATTAGAAAATGTAAAAAAATTACTTGGTGATGAAATAAAATAAAAAAATAATCAATTATGCTAATAACATAATTGATTATTTTTTTATTTTATTAGTCTTAAATCTTCACCAAAGAAATAATAAATATCATAAAATCCTGCTATTCTTGAACCTATTCTTTCCTCATATACTCCAAATATTTTCTCAATGCTTAAATTAGTTGATATTATTGTTTTAGTTATTTTTCCATTTAAATTTAAGCTTCTCGAATTTAAAATTGTAAATAATTCGCTTATTTTCATTGTATTTATACATTCAGTTCCTAAATCATCAATTATTAATAAATCAACATTTAGTACTTGATTATTAAATTCATTTGTTTTTGCTGTTTTATATTTATTGAACTTATTGTCAATTATAGTTTCTAATAAAATTGGAGCTGTTTGATATAATACTGTTTTTCCTTTTTTTAATAATTCATTTGCAATACAGTTTGTCATATAAGTTTTTCCAAGTCCAGTATTTCCAGTAAAAAATAGGTTATTAGTACTTGGATTATCAAAATTCTCTATAAATTTTCGACTTGCATTTTTTATATTTAAAATATTTTCTCTTGGAGAAATATTCATTTTATATCTTTCTATATTTACATCATTTGAAAATTTATTTATATTAAATTTTTCAAAGTTTTCTTCGTTTAAATTGCTTAAATTTGATTTGTTATACGAAATATTTATAAGTCTTTGTTTTAAACAACTACACATTTGTGTTTTTTGATTTAAGTAAGTTATATATCCTGTGTCCTTACATTTTTCACACTCATATTTTGGCTTTAAATATGACTCATCTATATTTTCTTTTTTTAATATATTTTCCTTTTCTTTTTTTAATTCAATTAATTTATTTTCAAACTCTGTTTTTAAACTTTCTGTTAATTTATTTATTAAAATGCTTTTGGTCTTATTAATAGATACTTTGTTTATTTCTTCTTCTATTTCTTCAAGTCTAGGAATTTTCTTAAAAATATCTTCCTTTCTTTTTTCTGCTAGAAATTCTGCATTTCTCTTTTTTTGCTCATATTCAACTAATAAAAAATCTAAATCACTCGTTGCCATTATGTGCTCCTTCTACATTTTTATTTGCATATAAGAAACTTAAGTTACTATATGCTCTTTGATCAAAAGATTCCTTTTTAACTTGTTTTTGTAATTCTTTTGTATTTTTACTCTGTTTCTTTCTTTGTTCTAAAAATTCATTAACTTGATTTGGAGTTTTTAAATTTCTTTCATGCCAATCTTTTATTACATTATTTATATATTCAAAACTTGGATTTGAATGTAATGTTGTTCTTTTTAAAGCTATTTCTATTATTGATAAATCATATTGGTATTCATTTACCCATGTTTCAATATATGCCTCCTCATATTGAGTAAGTCCATTTCTTCTTCCCAATTTTTTTGCTATTTCTTTTTTCATTTTTAACATTTTATCTTGTGCTAAATAGTAATTATCCAAGTCGTCTAAATTCTTTATTTTATTTAATCCCCAAGCTTCTGCAACAGCTTGTACATAATTTTTATGAAGTGCTGATTTATTATAGCAATAGTCAAATAAATTTATCATTACTTGTTCATCGAATCCATATTTATTAAACCATTTGTCTATATCAGAATACCATGTAGGTCCCATAACACCTTGAAAATATCTATTATTTAAATATTCTACAAGTTTTATTCTTTCCTTATTTTGTACACCTTGCTCTATTTTCTTTGCACTTGGCTCTACTTTTAATGTATAAATATTATTTAATGTTTTTTGTTGTAAATCTACAACTATATATCCTTGTTGCTTTCTTAAAATAAATTCTTCTTTTTCTAAATATTTTATTCCTTCATTTATTATATTTATTGGAAGAGCTAATTTTTTTGATAAATCATTTATTCCAATATCTGCATTATATTTTGATAGAAATATCAAATATAAATAAATTTTTAAATAATCGCCTGGCATACTATTTAAATATTCCGCAAAAAATATATTTGGTATTTGTGTTGTTTCAAATAACATTGCTTTTTCATTTTGTTCAAATTTCATATCTCTTTCACCCCATGTGTCAAATTATATCATTTTTTTTATTTTTTTCAAATAAGAAATTTGATATTTAATATAGAAATTTGAAGTTTTTTTATTTTATTTACTATAAAAAAGCAATTTTGGTTTTATTATAAACTTTGACATATATATAATAACATTAATTATACTTTCTCCATTTATTCCAATTATGCTAAATAGTAGCATAGGAAATGATGTTATTATAAATATAAATATTTTTACATTTATATTTTTAGTTACTATATTTAATATAACAAATATAATCGCATCGTAAATTAAATTTAATATTGCTGTTTGGTAGTCAATTATTCCTAATAATTTTGTTTTAAATTTATAATTTTGTGGAAATATGAATTTCACTTTATCTCCTTTCTTATTTTATAAATGATTTTATTGAACTTATGCCAGATTGAACATTTGTTGAAACTCCTCCAAATAATTCTTTTACTATTGAATTTGCTCTTGTTAAAGCATAAATTCCTCCTAAATAAATAAATTTATTTAAAATGCTTTCTTTCGAGTAGTCCATCTAAAATAAAATTAGCAATACAATTGAAACTATAATTTGGATAAATAATAAAGAAAACAAACTTCTATACCATGATTTAAAAAAATATGATGTTGTACTTAATGATAATGAAAGAAATGCAAATGGTGATATTAAAATAAAAACTTTTATTAAAATATATCTTAATGAATATGAAAATACTAAATTAAGTAATGAAACTGTTAAGGTTCCTTTTATCAATCCATCTAAAGTAAATATATTTAAATTTTCTTTATTTATAGATAAATTTTCATTTATTTCTGCTATTAATTCAGAAAAGCATATATTTTTATCCCATAAATCTTCACCTATTCCTTTTATTAATTCACAAATATTATTATTTAAATTTATAAATTGATCTATTATAAAAAATGAACTATTCATACATATTCCAAATATTATACACTTAAAAATAAATTGATATGGATTTTCTATTTTTTCATATGTAAAATTTGAAAAAATGAATTTAATTGAATAATATAGTATAATTCCTATTAATAAAGAATTTGCAACCAACAAAATACCATTGGCTGTAGATGTTCCAAATAATTTAGAAAAATATTTATCATTTAATATATTATTATCTATAAAAACTAAATTGTCTAATATTTCATACAAACTATTATCAATCGAAGTAAATAAGCTTTTAAAAATTTCGTTAATTGTGTTTATTATATTTTGGGTAATTTCTAATTGATTTTCCAATATGATACTCCTATTTTTATATTAAAGATTCTATTGCAGATAATACTAAATCAATTGCAAGAATAAAAATATATGAAAATAATGCTGTTTTTACAAGTTTTTTGCCTGTTCTTATTTTTTCTTCATCTCCTAAGCTAAATTTTTGCATAAATAGCCCTGATCCTACGGCAACTGCGGCCATAGGTGTTGCTAATTTTATTAACCAAGATTCTATATTTTGAAATGCTTTTTCAAGAGTTGTTATTAGTTTTGGAGTTCCAACAGCATAACTTTCACCTTTTAAAGTAAAAAATACTAAAATTATTACGAACAATATTAAAAATTTCATATAAAATTTTTTTCTTTTCATTCTCCCTCACTTTCCTTTATAAAATATGGATACATTTTTAATTTTATAGGTTTTAAAATTTTCTTTCCATCTGATAAAAAACATAGTGCATTAAAGGTTTCTAATTCTTGTGTGAAAAAATTAGAATCAAATATATAGTCATTTTGTGTGTAAATATTTAAACTTTCAGAAATATTTGAGTCCCTATTTACTAATGAATTTGTGAACAAACTATAATGTGTATTTTTTGCATTTTCTGATATGTTTTTTGATATTTTTTCTTTTTCTTCTTTTCCTAACTGTTTTTGTGTTTCTTCAATTGTAAAAATATCATCTGTTCTAAACCATATTTTATTTACTAGATTTTGACATATAACTTTTACAGCTGTTTCATCTTTTAGTGTATTTTTTAGCGATGAATAACTTTGTGTACTTACTATATTTATACATTTAGCCTCACGGCTTAAGGAAAAAAAATCGCTATCATTTTTTGTTACATATTCTGAGTACTCATCACATATAAATGCTGTTTTTCTTTTTTCATTTTTAGATAAATTTTCTATTATTTCTGTTTGAAAATCTAGTTTTAAATATGCCGCTATAATTTTTGATAAATTTCTATATTCTGCAATATTCATATTTAAAATTACTATTTTTCCATTTTTTATTACGTCTTCAAAACCTAAAAAAGTTATTTCTTCTTTTTCTGGACAAAAAGTTTTATAAACATTATAATCTGAAATAAATGTATTTGTAATTCTTGTTATTTCTGATTTTAAGATACTAGATGTTCTTTGATCTAAACTTTCAAATTCTTTCTGAAAAAAATCTAACGCAGTATTTAATTCGTATATTTGCTCATTATTTAATTTTCCTAATATAAATAAATTTTTTAATTTTTGGATTTTTTCTTTATAATAATTTGGTATTGTTATTAATTTATGAATTTCTTTAAAAGTAACATATCCATTATTATATATTCTACATATTTTTATTGCTTCAGCTAGTATTTGCTCTGCTTTATCTAACCAATAGCTTTCAGAATTATTTTCAGAAAACAATTCTAATATTGTTTTTAATCTATTTGCAAGTATAGCAGGTTTTAAATTTGGCTTATCTAATGGATTATATGTTATTTTTGATTTTAGTTCTATTATTACTAAATCTTTTTCTAATTTATATTTTTTTGCATATTTTTTTACTTGTGTATTATAGTTACCTTTTACGTCTAAAATTAACATTCCTATTTTATCATTTATATTTTTACTATTATATTCCATTAATTGTTCAGTAAATGGATACATTGCAGAACTTGTTTTACCAGAACCTATTGTTCCTGTTATTAAAAAATTTTGATATAATCCATATTCTGGTATATATATTTTTTTATTACTGTTACAGCCGTTCTTTATGGCTTTTGTTACATCCTATTAGTAATTTTAATCCGATTTGTTATATTCAGCTCTTTTGGTATTTCATTTTTTGAAAATTTTAATATAATTTTATTAAATAATATATTGCTGTATATAATATTACTAAACAAAAATACTATTATATAAAATATTTTTATATTTTCCCATAAATATTCATTTTTTTGACATATATCAAATGGTTTTAATCCGTATGTTATTATTATTTCTTTTGCAATATAGATTGGGTATAATATTTTAGAATATACAATAATTAAAATAGAAAAAAAAGTTATATTAAAAATTAAACGTTTTATTTTTAACCTCCTTTGATTTTTTTGATAATTCTTTTTGTTTGATATCTAACTTTGTTCCTTGTTTATTTTGAAAAATTTTGAAATTTAAAAAATTATAAATTGTATAAAAAATTGTGAAACAATTAATAATAAGTGTTATAAAGAAAAAATTTATTACTTTATTTATGTTATTCACCGCCTTGCGAGATGTATATTAACACTTTTTTCTTTATTTGTCTATACTTTTTTAAAATTTTATGTTAAAATTATTTTGTATTTAATTACAAATCTCATATTTTTAATATTATTTTGTCGATTTTTGTAATTTATTATATTTTTAAGGAGGTTGTTATGTTTAATAAAGATACTCTTATTGGAGAAATTTTAGAAAAAGCTCCAAACAAAGCTGATATTTTACTAGATATGGGAATGCATTGTTTATCTTGCCCAGCTTCTCAACAGGAAACTCTTGAAGAAGCTTGCGATGTTCATGGTATCGATGTAACAGAAGTATTAGAGAAGTTAAATTCTGAAGAATAATTTTAAATATAGTAAAAACAGTTAGTTTTATAGCTGTTTTTATGTATTTATTTATCTTTTATGACATTTTTTGTGTTTTTTCTTGTTTTTTCTACTTTTTTTGTATTTTTTAAAAAAACTTTTAAAAAAGTATTGACAAAGGAAACAAAATATAGTATTATAATATCGTTCTGTTTGTGATGGAACTAAACAGACGGGCTATTAGCTCAGGTGGTAGAGCACTTGACTTTTAATCAAGTTGTCCCGCGTTCGAGTCGCGGATAGCTCACCAAAATGAATATCTACTATCTAGATATTCATTTTATATGGCCCCTTGGTCAAGCGGTTAAGACATCGCCCTTTCACGGCGGAGACATGGGTTCGATTCCCGTAGGGGTCACCAATTGAATATGCCACTTTAGCTCAGCTGGTAGAGCAACTGACTTGTAATCAGTAGGTCGTCCGTTCAAATCGGACAAGTGGCTCCAGTATTGTCAATAGTTTTGAGAAAACTCTTAATTGTTGGCTTTTTTTATGTTTAAAAATTACAAAAGTTTTTATCTAAATTATAATTCTTTTATAAAAATAAATACTAAAAATTAACATTTCAATGTAACATATAAATTATATCAAAAATACTATATTAAAGGAGATAGAAATAATGCAAAATAAAATTATATTAATCACAGGTGCTTCTAGAGGAATTGGGAGAACTACAGCCTATGAATTAGCAAAATGTGGCTACACTGTAATTGCTAATTATAATAATTCAGATAATGAAGCCAAAAAGCTTCAAGATGATTTAAAAAAAGAAAATATTTTTATTGATATTTATAAATCTGATGTTTCTAAACCTGATAATATTAAGCAAATGATAGAATACATACTTAATAAATACAAAAAAATAGATGTTTTAATAAATAATGCAGGTATATCAAAAAATCAGCTTTTTACGGACATATCAGATGATGATTGGAATATAATGTTAAATACAAATTTATATTCATGTTTTAAAGTAACTCAAACATGTTTACCTAATATGATTCATAATAAATCTGGATGTATAATAAATATTTCATCAATGTGGGGATTAGTTGGTGCATCTTGTGAAAGCTTATATTCTATTACAAAAGCCGGTATTGATGCTATGACAAAATCATTGGCTAAGGAGCTTGGTCCTTCAAATATACGAGTTAATTCTATTGCTCCAGGTTTTATAGATACTGACATGAATAATTGTTATTCAAAAGAGACTATTAATTCAATAAAAAATGATACTCCTCTTGAAAAAATTGGTAAACCACTGGATATTTCTCGCTGTATAAAATGGCTTATAGATGATGAATTTACTACTGGCCAAATTATTTCTATTAATGGTGGATTAGTTATAAATTAAAAAAATTATGCACATATTCATAACAATATGTGCATAATTTTTTAATTTTCAGCTCTCTTTTTGTAATTTCCAGATAAAACCTTTGGTAAATATGTTATTATTTTATATACTGCTAGTTTTATTTTTTTAGTCCATATATATGACTTTCTTAGAGTTTTTGCAGAACCAATTGATGTTGGTTCATCTTCTAAAACAACTAATTCTTTTGAAACTTTTTCTAATGGAAAAACATAGTTTTTTCCATTATTGTTGTCCCACTCATTGTTTTCGTTTTTAAAGCATAACTCAAAACTCTCTCCCTCTAATAGTTCTATTTCTGTTTGAAATCCTAGTTCTGTTTTTTGCATTTCTATATCATTTATATTATTCCATTGCTTGCCAAATCCATAGTGAATTACTACTTTTTCACTATTCTCTTGATAAAATTTTCCTGTATAAGAAATTTTTACTTTACTATCTTCGATTAACTTATCTGTATTAAAAAAAATATTTTTAGTTAATTCCATTTCACATCTTCTCCCTTTTTGTCTTTTGCTATGCCAATTATATTATAATTTTTTACATTAATCAAGTGTTTTTTCAAATTTTTTTCAATATTTAACATTTATGCCTTTTTTTCGTCTTTACAAAAAAAAGAATATATGCTAATATTTTATAAAAATCTATTTTTATTGAGGTATACAATGGATAAAAATAAAAAAAAATTATTATTAATATTACTGATTATTAGTTTTTTATTACTATTTTTTTCTGTATTTTTTTCATTAATTAATATAAACAATAGTAATATTTTAAATAATATATATATTAACAACATTAATGTTTCTGGATTATCTAAAGACGAAGCTTTTTCCACTTTATTTGATATATGTAAAACCAAATCTGACAATAATATAAAAGTTTCAACTTCTGATAATTCTACAACTACAACATTTGCTTATTTAGGTATTGAATATGATATAAACGAAGCTATTTCTGAGGCATATAATATCGGACATTCTAATAATATTTTCAAAAATAATTTTCAAATTATTAATTTGTTTTTTAAAAGAAAAAACATTAATTTAAGTTTTTCTTTTACCACGGATTCTGTAAATAATTTAATTAGTGAAATTTCAGCTAATTTACCTAATAAATTAGTTCAAAGTGGATATTATATAGAAAATAAAAAACTTATTATTACTAAAGGAGCTACTGGTGATATTGTTGATTCTGATAAATTTATAAGCGATTTATCAAGTTTACTAGAAAACATTTCATCTACTGATAACATAATCTCTGTTTCAACAAAAAAAGCTTCTCCCGATTTAATTGATATTGAAAAAATTTATAATGATATACACAAAGAAGCCACAGATGCTTATTATGAAAAAGATCCTTTTAAGGTTTATCCAGAATGTGTAGGAATTTCTTTTGACAAAGATTCTGCATATAATTTATTAGAAAATGATCAAGAAGAATATATAATTGACCTTAATTATACTTATCCTCAAATTACAATAAATGACTTAGGAATAAATATTTTTTATAATAAATTATCTTCTTTTACAACAACATATGACATTACAAATAAGGACAGAGTTAATAATTTGGAACTTGCTGCCTCTAAATTAAATGGAAAAATCTTATCACCTGGAGAAGAATTTTCTTATAATTCAATAGTTGGGGCTCGTACGATTTCCAATGGATATAAGGAAGCTAAAATATATGCTAACGGAAAAGTTGTAGATGGCTTAGGAGGCGGAATTTGTCAAGTATCTTCTACTCTTTATAATGCTGCTGTTTTCGCAAATTTAAATATTACAGAACGATATAACCACCAATTTTTAACTTCATATGTAGATCCGGGACGTGATGCCACTGTTGTTTACGGAGTTAAGGATTTAAAGTTCGTTAATAACCGTTCTTTTCCTATAAAAATAGAAGTAAAAGTTAGTAATGGAATTGTTTCTTGTTCTATTTATGGATTACAAGATGATAATAAATATGATATTACATTCGATGTAGAAATTATATCAACTAAAGAACCTCAGGTAAAGTATGAATATGATTCTTCAATTATAGATGATACTGAACATATAAAGCAAAATGGTACAAATGGAATGACAGTTAATGTTTACAAAGTTGTAAAATTGGATGGTAAAATTTTATCTAAGGATTTTGTTTCACAAGATACATATAATTCATTGGATAGAGTTATTGTAAAGAAAAGTGAATCTAATTAATGAAAAGCGTTGCTTAATTTTTATTTAGCAACGCTTTTTTATTTTTAATCAATTTTATTTTTTGTTAAAAAATTACAATTATTCTACTATTTAAATTGTTTACTCAATTTTTTTAGATTACTTTTTAACTTCTAAAAATGCTATATTTGAAAATAGTGAAATAAAAAGTTAAAAAAAATACATTTTTTTATTGACAAATTCTTTCTTAAGGATTATACTATTTTTGTGTGTATAATATAATCTACTTTATTACCTTTCTAAATATGGCTCATTAGCTCAGCTGGTAGAGCAACAGACTCTTAATCTGGAGGTCCTCGGTTCGAAACCGAGATGGGTCACCAAAATGCTCTATTTATGAGCTTTTTTTGTTTTAAAAAATAATATCAAAAAAGCTATAATGCAAAAATATTTGCTTTATAGCTTTTTATTGTATTAAATATTGTTCCCATTACAACATCAATATAATATATATTAACCCCTTTTATTTATTTCGTTAATTATTTATCAATTCCATCTTGAGCATCTTGTTCTTGTCCATTTAATTTTTTTACTAAATCTATACTTTTTTGTTTTCTTTTTTCAACCATACTATCAAGTCTGCTTTGAGCTTTATTTATAATATTATTTTTTATTTCATTTCCCCTATTAATTACAGCTCTATATGTTGTTTTTCCTTTATTACTGTATTTATGGTATGTATCTTTTGCACTGTTAGTTATATTAGTAACACCTTGTTCAACTGCTCCTTTTGCTTTTTGAGTTTTATCTTTTGCTTCTTCTTTTATGTAATTTGCTCCGGCTTTTATTGTATCTTTAGCTTCTTGAACCTTTTGAATTCCATCATTAACTTTTTGATTAATACCTTGTTTTACTTCTTGTTGTTTTACTTTTGCTTTTTGTTCAAACATCTTTTTAGCTTCTTCAACACTTTTTCCTGTTTCAATAGCTTTTGCGATTGCTGCATTTGTTAAAGAAATAATACTATCTTTAGTTCCTACAGCTTTTTCTTTATATTCTACAGCTTTACTTTTTGCTTTTTCTTCTATCTCACTTCTTGTTTCTTGAATTTTATCAGAAAAAGCTTTTCTTTTTTGGTCAACCTCTTTTATAACTTGTGGTATAGTTTCTTTTTTCATGTTATCAATTTTTGCTTGCAATGGCTCTATAGCTGTTTGCATAAATTTTTTTGTTCCATTAAATTTATTAAACATTGACCCCATAATTTTTTGGAATATATTTTGTTTTTGAATTACAGATATTTTATTATCTTTGTCTATTGCTAATTCACTAATTTTAGCTTTTCTTTCTTTTTTTACTTCTTCAAATGTTTTTTTACATTCTTCTACGGCTTTTCTTAACTCTATACGTCTACTTTCTAGTAATTTATCTTTTGCCCTTAATTCATCTTCTTTTTCTTTTAATTCTTCTAATTTTGCTATTTTCTCTCTTGCTTCTTCTAAATTCATATTTTTGGTTGCTTCTACAACCTCTTTTTTTGTATTAGTAAACTCTTTTTTTATTTTTTTAATTTCGATTTGATTTTCTTTTTGTTCTATACTAGTTGATTGTTCATCTGCTTGAAGCTCATTTTCTTTTTCAATACAGTTTTGCAATAAACTTTCATATTTTTCATTTACTTCGTCTAATACGCTCTTGTATTGTTCTAAAATCCCTTTTTTTTCTTCGCCATTTTGAACATATTGTTTTTCAGCTTCATTCATTTTTGTTCCAAACTTTTTAGCTTGGTCTTGTAATCTATTTTCTGTGCTACTTACTATTTTTTTTACTTGGTCTTGTCCTTCTCTTAATGCTAGCTGTGCTTCAGCTTTAGAAATTATTGCTTGATATTCTACAAGTTTCTTTATTAAATCAATAAAGCCTTTTTGTTCTTCTAAATCCTTGTTATTATCATCCATTTTTTTAATTCCTTTCTATTTATTTTTATCGTTGATCTTCATCATCTTCCATTGAAAGCTCTTTATCTACCTTTTCTAATGTCTCTTTTTCTTTTTGTTTATATACGTCTATAATATTTTCTAATTCTTCTTTACTTAATTTTGACCAATTTATTATACTTCCATCTACAATGTCTCTTCCTAAATCATCACTCATAGTTTCACCCCCGAATAATTTATATCTTATTATATAATATCACATAAAAATATTTTTGTTGTTACATTTTCATTTCTTTTTCTTTACATTTTCTTTACAAATGAATATAGCCACTAATATAAAGAATTAAATTTTTTAAGAATGCATATTAGTGGCTATTATAGATTAAAAATATATAATTTATATATATTATGTTAATTATACCATGTTTTATTTGAATATTTTGTCACTATTTGACATGTATCTCAATTTTATAAAAAAAAGTTATTAAAAGAATTGCTTCTTTTAATAACTTTTTATATTTATTACATTGTATCTTCTTCATTTTCTACTATTTCTATGCTAACTACTTTTCCACCATCATTAGTTCTCATTAAAGTAACTCCTTGTGTTGATCTTCCAAGTATGCTTATTTCATTTACATTCATTCTTATTATTGTTCCTGTATCTGTAATCAGCATTACATCTTGTGTATCATCTGCAATTTTTACTCCTACAAGTTCTCCTGTTTTTGGTGTAACTTTATATGTTATAACACCTCTTCCACCTCTTAATTGAACTCTGTATTCATCAAGCTCCGTACGTTTTCCAAATCCATTTTCTGTAATTGCAAGTAAAGTTGCCTTACTTCCTGTAATTATTGATTCCATTCCAATTACTTCATCATCATCTGAAAGTCTTATTCCTATTACACCTTGAGCAATTCTACCCATTGGTCTTACTTCTTTTTCTTCAAAAGTTATACATAAACCTTTTCTGGTTACAAAAACTACATTGTCTTGTCCATCTGTTAATTTTACAGATATTAGTTCATCATTATCTTTTAATGTTATTCCTAAAAGACCTGTCTTTTTACCTGAATTGTATTCTATTAATGGAGTCTTTTTAATTAATCCATTTTTTGTTCCCATAAGTAAATATTTACCTTCTGCAAAATTTTGAATTGGTATTACAGCTGATATTTTTTCTCCTGGATCAAGGCTTAAAAGATTTACAATCGCTGTACCTTTTGCTGTTCTTCCAGCTTCTGGTATTTCATATCCTTTTAATTTGTATAGTTTTCCTTTATTTGTAAAGAATAAAATTAAATCATGTGTTGATGATGTGAAAATTTGTTTAACAAAGTCTCCTTCTCTTGTTGCTATACCTGTAATTCCCTTTCCGCCTCTTCTTTGATTTTTGTATGTATCTATTGGCATTCTTTTAATATATCCAAAATGTGTTAGGGCTATAACTGTTTGTTCTTCTTTTATTAAATCCTCTATTTCAAAGTCTCCTTCTGCAGGTTTTATTTTTGTTTTTCTTTCATCACCAAATTTTTCTCTTACCTTAATAAGTTCTTCTTTTATTACTTCAAATACTAAGTGTTCACTATTTAATATGTCTCTTAAATGAGCAATTAACTTCATAAGCTCATTATATTCTTCTTCTATTTTTTCACGTTGTAATCCTGATAATGTTTTAAGTCTCATGTCAAGTATTGCTTGTGCTTGAATATCTGTAAGCTTAAATCTCTCCATTAATCTTTCTTTTGCATCATCATATGAACTTCTTATTATTGCAATAATTTCGTCAATATTGTCTATTGCTATTCTCAGACCTTCTAATATATGAGCTCTTGCTAATGCCTTGTCTAATTCAAATTTTGTTCTACGAAGTGTTACATCTTTTCTGTGTTCCAAATAATAATCTAAGCATTGTCTTAATGTTAATATTTTAGGTTCATTATTTACTAATGCTAGCATTATTACCCCAAAACTTGTTTGCATTTGTGTATTTTTAAATAATTGATTAAGAACTACTTGAGCATTTGCATCTTTTTTTAGTTCTATTACAATTCTTACTCTATCTTTTCTATCTGATTCGTCTCTAATTTCTGAAATTCCCTCAATACGTTTTTCCCTAACTAAATGTGCTATATTTTCTATTAATTTTGCTTTATTAACTTGATATGGTAAAGAACTTACTATTATTCTTTGTTTATTTCCTGACATTTCTTCTATTTCAGTTTCTGCTCTTAAAATAATTTTTCCTCTACCAGTTTTATAAGCTTCTCTTATTCCTTCTGTTCCAAGTATTAAACCTTCTGTTGGAAAGTCAGGTCCTTTAATTATTTTCATTAAATCATCGTCAGTAACTTCATCTTTATCAATTATTTCTATCAATCCATTTATAACTTCAGTTAGGTTATGTGGTGGTATATTAGTTGCCATTCCTACGGCTATACCTGATGAACCATTTACTAATAAAGCTGGAATTTGTGCTGGTAATACTGTAGGCTCTTGTAATCTATCATCAAAGTTAGGCATAAAATCTACTGTATTTTTTTCTATATCTGTAAGCATTAATTCTGCTATTTTAGATAATCTAGCTTCTGTATAACGATATGCTGCTGGTGGATCTCCATCTATTGATCCAAAATTTCCATGACCATCAACTAACATGTATCTCATTGAAAAATCCTGTGCTAGTCTAACTAATGCATCATAAACTGAAGCATCACCATGTGGATGATATCTACCTAAAACGTCTCCAACTGTTGTTGCAGATTTTCTATATGGTTTATCTGGAGTAAGACCGTCTTCATGCATTGTATATAAAATTCTTCTATGTACAGGTTTTAAACCATCTCTTACATCTGGAAGAGCACGCTGTACTATAACGCTCATTGCATAACTTATGTATGCGGTTCTCATTTCTTCGTCGATGTCTCTTTCTATTATTTTTCCATCTTGTCTTTCCGCCATTGTTTCTACCTCTTTTCAATTGTTATTATATTTTGTATTATACTAAAAAGATTAGTTTTTTGCAAGTTTAAATTACCTTTTTTTATTTTTAACTATCTATAAATTTTATTTATAATTTACTTGCAAGTTCTTTTATTTCCTCATTAAGCTCAAAATTTTTCCCATTGTTTTTTATTAAGTTGTGAATATTTTCAACATATCTTGCATTTTTTATCGTATTTTCTAAAGGTATTAATTTTTCTAATTCCTTTTCCATTTTTATATATTCTTTTTGCATTCCATTAAAATCTTTTAAATTATAAAAATTATTCCAATTACTTATATATTTATCAATATTTTTTGCACTTGTAATTTGATCATTTAATGTAGATGCAATATTTTTTTCTATACTAGATAAAATTGATACTTTTCCTTTTTTTAATGTTTTTCCAACATTGTAATTTATTTTTCCATTTTTTACACTTTTTTCAATTACCAAATCCATAATGTCGGATATTTTATCTATTACCCCTCCATTTTTTATCGTTTTTTGTATTTGTGTAATATTTTCAAAATTTCCTGTCATTATTCCTGAAATTTCTTTTCCTGTTTCAATAACAGAATCTATTGATTTTTTTATTCCGTCTTTTAATCCGAAATTAATCAAATTATTTTTCAATTCAATTATTTCATCTTCAATTAAATCTGGAAACAAATATCTTATTCCAATATCTACTCCATTATTTATAGTTTTCCAAAGTGTAGAATTTATAAATTCATTTTGTTCTTGTTCTTTTACTAAATTTATTTCTGTATTTAATTCCATTTTTCTCCTTTTTATTCTTATCTATAATATATTTTTTATAGTATTTATTTTGTTTAAAAATATCAATCTCAATTTTTTTAATTATTTTTAAATATTTTTTTGCTTTATTTTTTATCCTTTTTTATTTAGAATTAATATTTTATTTAAAATTATTAATTTTATAAAAGTTCATTTTAATTTTTTCTATTTTTTAATTATTTTTAAATATACTTTTTCTATTTTTTATTTTGCTTTTTATAATTATTTTTCTCATAAAAAATATAATTACAATAAATATTTAAATTTATATTTTCAATTATTTTTAAATATATTTTTTAATATTTTTTTATTTATTGAATAATTATTTATTTTATTAAAAATTATTTTGATATTTTCATTTTTTCATTTACTATTTTTCATCATTTTTATCTAGCATTAATATTTTATTTAAAATTATTAATTTTATAAAAATTTATTTTAATTTTTTTCCATTCTTTTAATTATTTTTAGATATATTTTTCTCAATTTTTTATTTTGTTTTTTATAATTATTTTCCTCATTAAAAATATAATTACAATAAATATTTAAATTTATATTTCCAATTATTTTTTTATTTTTTAATATATTTTTTAATATTTTTTTATTTATTGAGTAATTATTTATTTTATTAAAAATTATTTTTATGTTTTTATTTTTTTCATTTATTATTTTATTTATTATTTTTTTATTTTTTATTATATTTTTATAATTTATTTCAAAAACAAAAATAGTCAAAAAAATATTTTCTTCTATGTTTAAATAATTATTTATATCTATTTCTTTCAATTCATATTTATTTTTTTCTTTAATAATTTTATTTATATTGCTTATAATCGTTGTTTTTCCAACGTTTTTCTCTCCTACAAATAATATTATTTTTTTATTTAAATATATATTTTTATATTTTTCTAATTCTTTATTTTTTATATTAATAATATTTTTTAAATTATTTATTTCTTCAAATAATCTTTCTGTACTTTTCATATTTTTATTTTTTATTTTTTCTATAAATTCTTCTATATTTATTTCATTAATATATATTATATTTTTTATATTTTCATTTTTTAATTTATTTTCTAAAAATTTATTTTTATTTTCTAAAATAAAATAAATTATAATTTCATTATTAATTAATTTTATTTTTTTTATTAAATTAATTAATTCAATTTCTCCAGGCAATTTTTCATACAAAATTAAAATGTCAATATTTTTATTTTTTTCTAAATATTCTAAAATTCCTTCTTTATAAAAAATGTCGTTTTCTACGATTTCTATTTCTTCTTCTTTTTTTAATTTTTCATTTAAATATTTATCTCCAATTGCTGTTAAAACTTTAATTTTTTTCACCTCATAAATTAATATTTATTTTTCTAAAATATTTTTTTCATTTTCAGAACATTCGATTTTAACAAGTATATGATTGTCTCCAATAAACATTAGGCTTTCTCCTCTTTTTAAAGATTTTATTTCTATTTTTTCTCTTTCAGATAAATTAACATTTTCTGATAATATTTTTATATTTTCTTCTTCTAATAAAAAAAATGATTTTATACTCGAATTATTTAATATACTTTTTCCATATATTCCATTTTCAAGACTAAATAAATCAGACACATCTTGTGTAATTGCTACTCCACTTCCTCCATATTTTCTTATTGTTTTAAATATTTTATAAATAAATGAAGCAACATTTTTATTCGATGTAACTCCTACTAATCTCCATACTTCATCTAAATAAATTGCTTTTTTTATTTTTCTATTTATTTTTATTTTATCCCAAAATAATTCTGTAAATAAATACATTCCATATTTTAAATTTTCTTCTCCTAATTCATAAACATCGGCTATAATTAATTTATTATTTAATTCTATATTTGTATAATTATTAAAAAAACTTAATGAACCTTTTATAAATGGAATTAATTTTATACTAAATTTTTTTGTTTTTTCATCATTAATTAATATATTATAAAAATCTTCTAAAATTGGCATATCTAAACTTGATTTAAATTTTTTTAAAATAATATTTTTATTATCATAATTATATAAACTTTCATCATCAAAATTTATATTTTTTAAATTATATAATTTAATTATTTTTTCTTCTAAAACAGCTTTTTCTTCTTCATCTAATTCACCAAATACTAAATTGAAAAATCCAATTAATTTTGATATTTTAGTTACTAAATATCCTTTTTCTCCATCTTCTAAAGATTCTTCTCTTATATCAAATATGTTTACATACGTATTCGACGATGGTCCTATTTTTATTTCTGTTCCATTTAATTCTTTTGCAAGACCTAAATATTCTCTTTCTGGATCTATTACATATTGTTCAATTCCCATTAATCTATATCTTAATATTAATAATTTAGTATAAAATGATTTTCCTGCACCTGAAGTTCCGAATATACACATATTAGCATTTCTATATTTTTCTGTGTTATATCTATCAACTAATATTAATGAATTATTATAAATATTTTTTCCTATAAAAATTCCTTTTTCATCAAAAATACTTGATGTAATAAAAGGATACGTTGAAAGAATTCCTGTTGTTAAAATATTTCTCCTAGCAGAATTTTTTATATCATTATTATTTTCCATTAAGGGAATGCAACTTTTAAAAATTTGTTCTTGTCTAAAATTTGCTCGTTTGGTTTGTAAACCAATACTCTGTAGTAATCCTTCTATATTATTTAAATTATTTTCTAATTCTTTTATGTTATTAGAAAATAAATTTATATAAATATATAAAAAATATAAATCTTCATTATTTATTTGCATTTCTTTTCTTATATATTTTGCATCATTATATGTGTATACTGCAATATCTATATCTTCTCTATTTTGATTATTTTCTTGTATGTCAACCCCAACATTACCTATATGATATGTCAATTCTTTAATAGTTTTATATCTGTCTTTTTTTTCATAAAAAATTGATATATTCATATTTATATTTGTTTCTAATAATGATTTTAATATTAAATCATTTTGTTCTCTATAATAATTTGTAATAATTAATCCACTATAAAATAAATTATCTATTTCTAAATATTTTGGATTTTTCATATTGATATATGCTGGTGCTATTTCATCTTTAAAATTTGTTACTCCTTGATAAAATTCTTTATTTTCATATTTTTTATAATTCTTTTTCATTTTCCTCCTTTTTAATAATATTCTAAAAAAATTCTTGAATTTAAAAATATATTTAATAATTTTACTATTTCATTTTTATTTGAATATTCTTCTGTTGTATTTCCACATCTAAATAAACATTCCTTGATTTTGAAATATTTATCATTTAAATTTTGAAAAATATTCATTTCATTTTTTTCTGATTTTTCACCAATTATAATATAAAAATTTTTACTTGATGAATTTTTTGAAGAATTAAATTTTTTTAATAAATTAAAATAATCTTGAGCTAACATATTTAAATATTTTTTATTTTCTTTTTTTACATTTTCTTCTATTATTTCTATATTTTTATTAAGGTTTTCTTTGCAACTTTGAATTAAAATTTGAATATTAAAATCACATGTTTTTAAAAAAATTTTATAAGAATTTAAAATTGCTTCTTTTTCTAAATTAGATTTTAAACTAAAATTTATTGGATTTACTTTTATTATTTTTAAATATTTATTATTTTTTAATTTTATTATTCCATTTTCAAATATTTTTTCTATTGGTATCCAATCTTGTGTTTTTTTCTTTTCTTCCATTTACTTCCTTTCAAAAATTATTTTGTTTTATTATATTACAAAATAGCTAAATGTCAAGAAAAATCGTTCGTCAAACTTCGACATTTATTTTATAAAAAAATTTTTTATTTTTTTGTATAATTTTTTTGTTTGAGGTTATAATATATTTAGTAAGGTTAATAACAGTTGTTCAAAGAAGGTTATTAGATTATAAATATTTATAGTTTAATAATTTTTGAGCAAAGATATATATTGGTTTCTTTTCAGAGATTTATATATATCGGCGATAAAAATATATTATTTGTATGCAGGCTATATTATTTATGGTCAAAATATATATAATATATTTGAGATAAGATTATTTTTATATTTCTTAATGTTCTATATTAGTCCTAATGGATGAATTAGGTTATTAAAAGTGTATTCTTAATCGAACAACTGATTAATATTTTTGGTTTATAGCTTATTTATATAGTAATATATATTAGGTTAAAAAATTAAATTTATTAGTCTGATGTAAAGATTGTTATTAGCTTTACTGATGAATAAACGCATATCTATTTTATAGATATGCGTTATTCAATTTTTAAACATCCAAATTAGTAACTTTACTTGCATTTTGCTCTATAAATTCTCTTCTTGGTGCTACTTCATCTCCCATTAATATAGAAAATGTTTCGTCGGCTTTTATTGCATCATCCATTGTTACTTTTATTAAAGTTCTTGTTTCTGGATTCATAGTTGTTTCCCATAATTGCTCTGGATTCATTTCTCCTAAACCTTTATATCTTTGAAGACCAAGTTGTTCTCTTTGAATTCCTTTTTCTTCTAAATTTTTATAAGCCACATCCAAATCTTCATCTGTATAACAATATACATCATCCATTCCTTTTTTAGATAATTTATAAAGTGGTGGTTGTGCTAGATAAACATTACCATTTTCTATTAAAGGTCTCATATATCTAAAGAAAAATGTCAATAATAATGTTCTAATATGAGCTCCATCTACATCGGCATCTGCCATTATTATTATTTTTCCATATCTTATTTTTGTAATATCAAACTCTGCACCTATTCCTGCACCTATTGCAACAATTACTGGATTTAACTTATCATTTCCATATATTTTGTCTGCTCTTGCTTTTTCAACATTTAACATTTTTCCCCATAAAGGAAGGATTGCTTGGTATTTTCTATCTCTACCTTGTTTTGCACTTCCTCCTGCAGAGTCACCCTCGACTATATAAACTTCACACTCTTCGGCGTTTTTGCTACTACAATCTGCAAGTTTTCCTGGAAGAGTAGTTGTCTCTAATGCTGATTTTCTTCTTACTAGTTCTCTTGCTTTTCTTGCTGCTTCCCTAGCTCTTGATGCACTCATACATTTTTCTAAAATTGATTTTGCAACAGATGGGTTTTCTTCTAAAAATGCTGATAAAGCCTCATTTACCATACTCATTACAACACCTGTAACTTCGCTATTTCCAAGTTTTGTTTTAGTTTGTCCTTCAAATTGTGCCTCTTTAACTTTTACTGATATAACAGCTGTAATACCTTCTCTTATATCTTCCCCTTGTAAATTAGGTTCTTTTTCTTTTAAAATATTGTGGCTTCTTGCATAATCATTAAATACTTTAGTTAAAGATCTTTTAAAACCTTCTAAATGTGTTCCACCTTCTACAGTATTTATATTATTTGCAAAAGTATAAATATTTTCAGAATAACTTGTTGTATATTGAATTGCTATTTCAACAGGAACTTCTCCATCTTTTTCAATATAAATTGGTTTACTATTTATTTTTTCTTTATTTTTATTCAAAAATTCAACAAATGATATTAATCCACCTTCAAAGCAAAATTCTGATCTTCTTACATTTTCTCCTCTTTGATCTTCTATATTAATTTTTAATCCTTTTGTTAAAAATGCAATTTCCCTAAATCTTGTTTCTAAAGTGTCAAAATTGTACTCTGTTGTTTCAAAAATTGTGTTATCAGCTAAAAATCTAACTTTTGTTCCTGTTTCTGAAGTTTCTCCTATTTTTGTTATTGGCTGAACTGTTTTTCCTCTTTCAAATTTCATTTTATAAATTCCGCCATCTCTTTTTACAGTAACTTCTGTCCATTCAGAAAGAGCATTAACAACTGAAGCTCCAACACCATGAAGTCCACCAGCCACTTTGTACCCACTGTCTCCACCAAATTTTCCACCTGCATGAAGCACAGTATAAACAGTCTCTAAAGTCGATAACTTTGTTTTAGGGTGAATTTCTACTGGAATTCCTCTACCGTTATCTGTTACACATATTATATTTCCTTTTTCTATTACTACATCTATTTCTGTACAATACCCAGCTAATGCTTCATCAACACAGTTATCTACAATTTCATATACTAGGTGATGAAGACCTCTAACTGATGTACTTCCTATATACATACCTGGTCTTTTTCTTACGGGTTCAAGGCCTTCAAGAACTTGAATTTGCTCAGCACCATATTTGTGATTATACTTTTCCATTATTTTGTCCTTCCCTTCTTCGATTATTACAGTATATATAATAATTGTAAATTTTAATTTTGTCAAATATTTTTACAAAATAACTTTTCCATCATTAACCTTAAAAACTTTTGAATCAACATTATTTATTAATAAATTATCTGTGCAAGTAATAATAACTTGTGTATCTTTTATATTTTCCATAAAATTATTTCTTCTTTTTTCATCCAATTCAGACATAAAATCATCCAATAATAAAATTGGATTTTCTCCAATTTCATCACTTATTACTTTCAATTCTGCAATTTTTAATGATAAAATAGCAGTTCTATGTTGTCCTTGAGAACCATATACATTCACTAAAATATCATTTATTTCTATTTCAAAATCATCTCTATGAATTCCCCTTGTTGTATATCCTTTAATAATATCTAATTTTCGCCTATCTATTAACAATTTTTTATAAAAAACTTCATCAACACAATCACTTATATATTTAATTTTTATATTTTCTTTATTTCCTGTAATATTTTTATGAATTTCCTTTATTTTTATTTTTATTTTTTCTATAAATTCATTTCTGTAATCTGAAATAATTTTTCCATATTTTATTAATTGTTCATCCCATAATTCTAATAAATTCTCATCACAGCCTGTTAATTTTATTTTTTTTAAATAATTATTTCTTTCCTCTAAAGCTTTTTTATATAAATTATACGCATACATGTAATTAGGTCTCAATTGACTTATCATAATATCTAAAAATTTTCTTCTATTTTGAGGACCTCCTTTTAAAATATTTATATCATCAGGAGTAAAAATTACAGTATTTATATTTCCTAATAAATCACTCAATTTTTTTATTTTTATTTTATTAATAAATATATTTTTTTTATTTTCTATTTCAATTTTTATTTCTCCATCTCTATCTTTTTTATGATAATATACATCTAGTGTTGTTTTTTTTGCTCCGAATTTTATAAGTTCTAGATCTTTTGAAGTTCTAAAAGATTTTCCTATACTCGATAAAAAAATGGACTCTATAATATTAGTTTTTCCCTGTGCATTTTCACCATAAAAAATATTAATATTTTTATTTAATATTATTTCTTGATTATTGTAATTTCTAAAATTATTCATTTTTATTTTTTCAATCCACATGTTTTTTCTCCATTTAAAAACAATTAATTTTCTTTTTATTTCTATTTTTTTCTATTTTATTTTAATTTATTCTATTTTTTTCATTTATTTTAAATTTATATACAAAATTAAATTTATTTTTTATAATTTATTTTATTTTTTCGTTTTTATAAAACTCTATTTTTAGCTATATTATATTATATATATTTTTTATAAGTAATTTTAGTCTATTTGCTTTATAAAATCTTTTTATTTCTATTTTTTTCTTTTTTTTACTAATTTATAATTTTTTATTTAGCTATTTTTTAATATTTTGAAGTATTTTTTTATTTAATATTTTATTATTTTTATTTTATAAATTATTTATTCACTTAATAAAAATCGCTTAAAATCGATTCTCGTGGGTCGATAAAAAATTTTTCGAACAAAAATTGTATAAAATAAGGTAAGAGAACATCCTCTTACCCTATTATTTATTCACCTTTAAGTCTAATTGGTAAAATCATATATACATAATCATTATTTTCAACTGATTTTATTAAACATGGTGATACATTTGTTCCAAATTCAACATATATTTCCTCTTCATCAATAGCTTTTAAACTATCTAAAAAATATCTTGGATTAAATCCAACTTCTAAGTTCTTTCCTTCAGTTGAAATAAATACCTCTTCTTTTGCATCTCCAGTTTGGTTTGTACATAAAATAGTTAATTTTCCAATATCAACTGTTACTTTTACAGGATATTTTTTTTCTTTTTCCATACTTGAAGATGATATAAGGCTAATTCTTTCAAAACTATCTTGCAAAGCATCTTTTTCTACACGTATTCTTGTTTGCCAAGAATTAGGAATTACAGTTGAATAATTTAAAAATTCTCCATCTAATATTCTTGTTACAATTTTACAATTTTCCATATCAAAAACAGCTTGATTTTTTGAAACCCCTATTTTTATTGGCTCAAATGAATCAGATAAAATTTTATTTATTTCATTTAAAGTTTTTGCTGGAATTACAGCTTTAAAATCTTTAACTGGAACTGGTATATTAATTGTTCTTAATGCTAATCTAAAACCGTCAATTGCAACAACATTAAGTTTATTATTTTTTATTTCAAATAAACATCCTGTAAAAATAGGTCTGTTTTCTTCTGTACTTACAGCAAATATTGTTTTTCTAATAATATTTTTTAATGCACTTTGTTCTAGACTTATTGAATTTTCAATTTCTATTTTAGGTAACTCCGGAAATTCATCAGGATTCATAGTTGCCAATTTATATAATGATCCTTCACATTCTATTGTTAATAAATTATTTTCATTAACACTTATATTTATTTCTGTATCTGGTAATTTTCTAATAATTTCAGTAAACATTGTAGCATTTACAACTGTGCTACCTTGTTCTAAAATTTCACATTGCATTGTATATTCAATTCCTAATTCTAAATCATAAGTTGTAAGTTTTATTTCATTGTCATTTGTTTGAATAAGTATACCTTCCAATATAGGCATAGTTGTTTTTGAAGCAACTCCTTTAACTACGGAATTCAATGCTTTTATGATTTTGTCTTTATAACAAACAAATTTCATCAGTTAATCATCCTTTCTTTTTGCATATTTATTTATAATATTAATATAATATATATAGTAGTAGTAGTAGTAGGTGTTGTGGAAACTGTGGATAACTATGTGGAAACTTTGTGTCCGTAGTGAAAACGATATGGATAATTCTGTGGATAACTAGGGTATATTATCCACAGTTTCCACATTAGAATGTGGAAAGTTAGTTATCCACAGTTTATTAACAGGTTATCCACATTACCCCTGTGGATAACCCTGCAAAATATTTCGTATTAATAAAAAGAAATATTTTTAACAAACGAAATTTTTTGCAAACATACTTTTCTTTTTATTTTTTAAAACATTGATAAATAAGATTATTTTTAATTTTCAACACTTAGTATAATGTTTTTCACACTTTCCACAATTAGTTTAGTATTTGTTTTTTCTTTAATTTCTTTTGATATTTTTTTGTATGCATGCATAACAGTCGAGTGATCTCTTTTACCAAAATCAATACCAATTTGAGGAAAACTCATATTTGCGACTTCTCTGCATAGATACATAGCTATTTGTCTTGGAAATGCAATATCATTAGAACGTTTTTCTCCAGCTAATTCTTTTTTATCAATACTAAAATATTTAGCTACAGTTTCCTGAATATATTCTGATGATATTACTTTTTCTTTTTTAGAAATAAATTCATTTATAACATTTTCTGCAAGTTCTATTGTAATTGGACTATGAGTAAGAGAGGCACGAGCAACAATTTTATTAAATACACCTTCTAATTCACGAATATTAGAATCTATTTTTGTTGCAATATCTGCAAGTATTTCATCGTCAATAATAATACTTTCATCCAAAGCTTTTTTTCTTAAAATAGCAACTCTTGTTTCATAATCTGGACAAGAAATATCAGCTAAAAGACCCCATTCAAACCTAGATCTTAAACGTTCTTCAAGAAATGGAAGATCTCTTGGTGGTTTATCACTTGAAATTATTATTTGCTTACCATTTTCATATAAAGTGTTGAATGTGTGGAAAAATTCTTCTTGTACACGTTCTTTATTTGCAATAAATTGGATATCATCAATTAATAAAGCATCTGCGGAACGATATTTATTTCTAAATGGATCGTTTTTACCTTCTCTAATTGAATTTATCAAGTGATTAGTAAATTTTTCAGATGTTACATAAACAATATTCATAGAACGATTATTTTGTAGAATTCTATTTCCAACAGCTTGCATTAAGTGAGTTTTTCCAAGACCAACTCCGCCATAAATAAACAATGGATTATAAGTTTTGGCAGGATTATCGCCTACTGCTAAAGCTGCTGCATGTGCAAACCTATTATTGTTTCCTACAACAAATGTTTCAAATGTATATTTGGGATTTAAACTTTGATTTGAATAATCTATTTCTTCTTCTGAGTCTTTTTTAGGTGAAATAATGACTTCATCTGTTTCGTCATCTGTACCAAATTTATCTAAGGAATGTACTGAAAAAGTAATATTTCTATTAGTTATATGCTGTAAAGCATTTAGAATTAAACTTGCATATCTATTTTCTAACATGTCTTTTTTGTATTGCGTATCGACTTGGAAAACAATGTTTGAATTATCAATACTTTCAATTACAAGAGGCTTTATATAAGTATCAAAAGACACAGAGCTCATTTCAAGACTTAGTTGATTTCGCATTTGTTCTAATAATTCATTTGGATCTAAACTTAGATTCATAAAACATCTCCTTTCTTAAAAATATATATTAATAAAAAATGTAACAAATTATGTAGAATTGAATTATTTATTTTTAATAAAAGTTATCCACAAAGTTATCCACAGGTGTTGATAAGTTTGTAATAATTCCGTAAAAAATATACTAAATTCCGAACATAAATTTATGCGTTAAAAGCAAGTAGCCTAGGCATATCCAGCTTTTTTACGTTGAAAAAAATTTATTGTAAAATTTATTCACACAAACTGTTCATAACTTGTGGATAACCTGTGCATAACTTTTTTAAAATTTACATTTTTTTGAAATATTATAATGATAAAAGTGTTATACAACATTTTTTTTGAAAATGCAACATAAATTAAAAAAAATATACAAAAAAACCACTAAAAGCTCTATTTCCTTAAGGCAAATGAAAAAAAATACCAAATTCCATTGACTTTTTTTTAACTTTAAGATATAATACTCTCACTTGCGTTTTACAAAATAGAAAAAGGCGTATGTAAAATAAAAAAATATATATATAAATATAAAGTGGAGGTGTTTGAAAATGAAAAGAACTTTTCAACCAAAAAAAAGACAAAACAAAAAAGTACATGGATTTTTTGCAAGAATGTCGACAAGAGCAGGAAGAAACGTATTAAAAGCTAGAAGAGCAAAAGGAAGAAAAAGATTATGTGCTTAAGCTTTACACATTGGGCTAATATAAGCTTATAAAAGTTTGTATAAGCAAACAATAAAGCTTATTTAGCCAAAGGATGTGAATAAAATGAATAAAACTAAAATGTTAAAGAAAAACTATGAATTCAAACAAGTATTAACTCATGGAAAATATTATTCGGGTCAATATATTAAAGCTTTTATAATCAAAAATAATAAAAACAATAATTTTTTAGGACTAGCTATTAGTACAAAAGTACGGAAAAGCTAATAAAAGAAATAAAATAAAAAGATTATTAAGAGAAAACTATAAAAATTATGAAAATAGTATAAAAAATGGATATAGTATAATATTTTTAGTAAAAAAAGAGGTTAATATAGATGATATAAATTACCAAAATATAAAAATTGATATGAAACAAATATTAAAAAAAGCTGAAATCATAGTAGATGATAAAAATGAGTAAAATATTTTTAAAAATAATCAATTGGTATCAAAAAAATATATCATTATGGTTAGAAAGTAAAAACATAAGGTGTAAATATTATCCAACTTGTTCAGAATATACAAAACAAGCAATAAAAAAATATGGAGCCTTAAAAGGATGTAGAATGGGTTTAATAAGAATTATAAAATGCAACCCTTTCTCAAAAGGAGGATATGATCCTCTAAAATAACTAAATCCGTAAGTCTGGAGTGATTATATGATAGCTTTTTTTGCAAACTTATTTGGATATGTTTTAAACTTTTTATACGAATTTGTTGGTAATTATGGATTAGCAATAATTTTATTTTCAGTACTTGTAAAAATAATAATGCTACCAATATCAATAAAACAACAAAAAACAATGAAAACAAGTCAAAAAGTTAATGACGAAATGAAGCAAATTCAATTTAAGTATAAAAA
Source organism: uncultured Clostridia bacterium (assembly GCA_934141475.1). Lineage (GTDB taxonomy): Bacteria > Bacillota > Clostridia > TANB77 > CAG-508 > CAG-269. The sequence continues at coordinate 47,442 of CAKPCG010000001.1, read as the reverse complement.
CGACCCTGAAAAGTTAAATCAAGAAGTAATGGCTTTATATAAAAGAGAAAAAATAAGTCCATTTTCAGGATGTTTTAGTGCAATAGTACAAATAATATTGTTATTTGCTGTATTTTATCTTGTACGTTCACCACTTACATTTATGAAAAAAGTAGATCCGAATATAATAGAAAAAATGGAAATGGCAGTAGAAAAACAGGGAAGTACAAGCAATTATAGAGAAATAGCAGTTATAAATTATATAAATAATTTGGAAGAAAAAAGTAAAAAAAATGAAGAAGAACAAAATAATGAACAACAAGCAGATTTAAATAATGAAAATCAAAAAAACAATCAAAATAGTGAAAATCAGGAAGAAGAAAAGAAGGCAGAAAATATAGAAGAAGCAAAAAACACAGAAACTATAGAAAGTACAGAAACTGCAGATTCTGTAAATAGCCAAGATGAAAATCAATCTCAAGAAAACAACTCAGATCAAGATGATTTTAATATAAATGACTATAAAGACGTAGCATACATAAATATGGAATTTTTAGGACTTGATTTAAGCAAAGTTCCAACTGAAGATTTGACAGATTTAAAAGTACTTATAATTCCAACACTATACGTAATTTCTTCTTTTGTATCAATGAAATTAACTACAAATTCAACTAAAAAGAAGAAAGAAGAAAATTTATTAGGTGATGGAAAAAATTCTAAAGAAGAAGAATATGATCCGATGGAACAAGCAAATAAAAGCATGTCTTGGTTTATGCCATTAATGTCTGTTTCAATTGCTTGTATAGCTCCACTAGGACTGGCACTATATTGGCTTGTAAATAATATTTTAATGATTTTTGAAAGATTATTTTTAAATAAATTTATAAAAGATGAAAAAGAGGAGGCAAAAAATAATGCCTAAAAACACTATTATTTCTGAAGGAAATACAACAAATGATGCTATAGAAAAAGGATTAAAAATACTTAATGTATCAAGAAATATGGTAAATATTAAAGTATTAGAAAGTGAAGAAAAAAGAAGTTTTTTTAGTATATTAGCACCAAGAGTTGTTAAAGTTGAATTAACACTTAAAGAAGAAAATTTAGAACATAATGAGGAAGAAACAAAAAACGAACAACATAAAACCATAGAGAAAAAAGAGAAAAAAGCCATATCAGAAGAAAACATTATAAAATCAGAGCAAAATGCAAGAACATTTTTAGATGAATTTTTAAAATTAATAGGAAATAACATAAAATATTCAATAAAAAAAGATGAATATGGTTTAAATATTGTAATTGAAGGAGAAGAATCTGTTTCTCTTATAGGATATAGAGGAGAAACATTATATGCACTTCAATCATTAATTTCAACAATAGCAAGTAAAGGCTGTGATGAAAAAATAAGAGTTTTACTAGATATTGGAAATTATAAAGCAAAACGTGAAAAAACATTAGTAGATTTAGCAAACAAACTTGCAAAATCTGTGGAAGCTACAGGAAAACCAATAAAATTAGAACCAATGCAAGCATATGAAAGAAAAATAATTCATTCAGCATTGCAAGATTCTAAAAAAGTAAAAACAGAAAGTATTGGTGAAGAACCAAGAAGAAGAATAGTAATTAGTTTAAAATAAAAATTAATAAAAAATCAGAAGTCAAAGTTCCGATTTTAATCTCAAAAGATTAATGGAATTTTGACTTTTTTTGTTAAAAAGGAAAGGAGAAATATATGAGCACAATAGCTTCAATATCTACGGCACCGCGGTATAGGAGGAATAGGAATAATAAGAATGAGTGGGGAAAAAACATTTAGTATATTAGACAAAATATTTAAAGCAAAACATCCAAAAGATATAAAAGACATAAAAGGTTATACAATGCAATATGGAAATATTGTAGAAAATGGTAAAATTATAGATGAGGTACTTGTATCATATTTTAAAGCACCTAAAAGTTATACAACAGAGAATATGTGCGAAATCAATTCGCATGGTGGAAACGTAATAATGAGAAAGATTTTGCAAATATGCTTAGAAAATGGAGCAGAGCTTGCAGAACCTGGTGAATTTACTAAAAGAGCTTTTCTAAATGGAAGAATAGATCTATCACAAGCAGAATCTGTAATAGATATTATAAATGCAAAATCAGAAAGAGAAGCGAAAGAAGGAATAAAACAACTAGAAGGATATCTAGCAAATTCAATAAAGGAAATAAAAAATATAATTTTAGATATAATGACAAACATTGAAGTATCTATAGATTATCCAGAATATGATACTCCTGAAATTATAGATGAAGAAGTGAAAAATAAAATTGATATCTCATTAAAAAAGCTTACATCACTTGAAAAATCATTTGATAATGGAAAATTAATAAAAGAGGGAATAAAAACAGTAATAATAGGTAAGCCAAATGCTGGAAAATCATCTTTGTTAAATGCTATTTTAAAAGAAGATAGAGCTATTGTTACTGAATATGAAGGAACAACAAGAGATACAATTGAAGAATTTGTAAATATAAATGGAATACCATTAAAATTAGTTGATACAGCAGGAATAAGAAATACTGAAAATGAAATTGAAAAAATAGGAATAGAAAAATCAATAAAATATGCTAAAGAAGCTGATTTAACGATACTAATAATAGATGCCAGTAAAAAACTAGAACAAGAAGATTTAGAAATATTAAAAATTGTAAATTCTAAAAAAACAATAATAATATTAAATAAAATGGATTTAAACCAAGAAATAAGCGAAAATACAGCTGAATTATCAAATTTTCAAAATATTGTAAAAATATCAGCACTAAAAAGGGAAGGAATCGAAGAAATATATAATAAAATAAGCGATTTATTTAATTTAAATCAAATAAATATTGATACAGATATTGTAATTACAAATGAAAGACATAAAAAACAAATACAAAATGCAATAAATAATTTAAATAAAGCAAAAGAAAGTTTAAATTTAAATATGCCAATAGATATTGTTGCAATAAGTTTAAAAAATGTTTTAGAAAATTTAGGAGAGATCACAGGAGAAGAAGCAAGTGAAGAAATAATAAACGAAATATTTTCTAGATTTTGTTTGGGAAAATAAGGAATTGTTACGCATGAAAATCGAAAATAAGCAACTTTTAATATAAAAACATGTAATTTTATTGCAAAATATGAAAAACGCTTAAAATAAAATATGAAGTAAATCATGATAAAAGATAAAAATAACATAAAGATTACGTAAACAAAACAAATATTCTTGTTCCACGAAAAATTGGAAAAATATGGTATATTTGGATAGACTATATATAAAATGATAAATAAAGAATAAAATAAGAAGGGAGATATATATATGAGTTATATAGCTGGTGAATATGATATTGCAGTAATTGGAGCTGGTCATGCTGGATGTGAAGCAGCACTTGCAGCAGCAAGAATGGGAATGAAAACATTAATATTTTCAATAAGTTTAGAAGCTGTTGCAAATATGCCTTGTAATCCACATATAGGTGGAAGTTCAAAAGGACATTTAGTTAGAGAAATAGATTGCCTAGGTGGAGAAATGGCAAAAAATATAGATAAAACAATGATTCAAATAAAAATGTTAAATACATCAAAAGGTCCAGCAGTACATTCGTTAAGAGCACAAGCAGACAGAAAAAGATATCAAATGGAAATGAAACATACTTTAGAAAAACAAGAAAATTTGGAACTAAAACAGGCCGAAATAGTAAATATTGAAGTTGAAAATGGAAAAGTTAAATCAATAGAAACAGATGTAGGAGCAATTTATAATGTTAAAAGTATAATTGTAGCAACAGGAACATATTTAGAAGGAAAAATATTTATTGGAGATTATTCAAAAGAAAGTGGACCAGATGGAGTATTTCCATCAAATAAGTTAGCAAAATGTTTTGAAAAGTTAGGAATTAAATTAATAAGATTTAAAACAGGTACTCCAGCTAGAATAAATAGAAAAAGTATAGACTTTAGTAAAATGGAAGTTCAAAAAGGTGATGAAAATATAGTACCATTTTCATTAGATGATGATATAAAACAATTTAATCAACAAGATTGTTATCTTACATATACAAATGAAGAAACACACAAAATAATAAGAGAAAATTTACATAGATCTCCATTATATGCAGGAAAAATAGAAGGAACAGGACCAAGATATTGTCCTTCAATAGAAGATAAAGTAGTTAGATTTAGTGATAAACCAAGACATCAGGTATTTATTGAGCCAGTAGGACTAGATACAGACGAAATGTATGCGCAAGGAATGAGTTCATCACTTCCAGAAGACGTACAAATAGCAATGTATAGAACTTTGCCAGGACTTGAACATTGTGAATTTACAAGACCTGCATATGCAATTGAATATGATTCAATAGATCCATCAAAATTAAAATTATCGTTAGAATACAAAGATATAGATGGCTTATTTTTTGCAGGACAAACTAATGGAACATCTGGATATGAAGAGGCTGCATGTCAAGGACTAATTGCCGGCATAAATAGTAGTCTAAAAATAAAAGGTAAAAAACCAGTTATATTAGATAGAACACAAGGGTATATAGGAGTTTTAATAGATGATATAGTAACAAAAGGTACTAATGAACCATATAGAATGATGACTTCAAGAGCGGAATATAGGCTTTTATTAAGACAAGATAATGCAGATTTAAGACTTACAAAAATAGGGTATGATATAGGCTTAATATCTGAAGAAAGATATAATAAATTTTTAAAGAAAAAAGAAAATATAGAAAAAGAAATAGAAAGATTAAAACATACTGTTGTTAAACCAACTGAAAAAGTAAACAAATTCCTTGAAGAAAAAAACACAACAAAACTAGCAACAGGAGTAAAATTAGCAGATTTATTAAAAAGAACAGAAATAAAATACAAAGATTTAATATTAATAGATGATGAAATGCCTGACCTAACAGAGCAAGAAAAAGAAGAAGTGGAAATACAAATAAAATATGAAGGATATATAAAAATGGAAGAAGAACAAGTAGCTAAATTTAAAAAAATGGAAGAAAAATCTTTGTCAGACACTATAGATTATGAACAAATAAAAGGATTAAGCCTAGAAGCAAGACAAAAACTAAATAAGGTAAAACCATTATCAATAGGACAAGCATCAAGAATTTCAGGGGTATCACCAGCAGATATAAACGTACTATTAATATATTTACAAATAAATAATAAAAACTAAAATTAGAAAGGAATTTTTATGGGAGAAAACTTTAGTGAAAAATTAAAAAAAGCATTAAATGAGATAAATATAGAAATAACTGAAAAACAGATCCAAAAATTTTATAAATATATGAATTTATTAATTGAATGGAATGAAAAAATAAATTTAACAGCAATAACAGAAGAAAAGGATATAATATTAAAACATTTTGTAGATTCATTAACAATACAAAAATATATAGAAAAAAATAAAAAAATAGTAGATATAGGTACAGGAGCTGGATTCCCAGGAATACCACTTGCAATAATGAATGAGGAAAATGAAATTACATTAGTAGATTCATTAAATAAAAGAATAAACTTTTTAAACGAAGTAATAGAAAAATTAGAACTAAAAAATGTAACAGCCTTACACTTTCGCGCAGAGGAATTTTGTCAAAACAAGAAATACAGAGAAAGTTATGATTATGCAGTATCAAGAGCAGTTGCAAATTTAACTACATTGTCAGAATATTTAATTCCAGCAGTTAAAGTTGGAGGTAAAGTAATTTGTATGAAGGGAAGTCAAATAGAAAGTGAACTTAAAGAAGCTGAATTTGCTATATCAGAACTTCGTGGAACAATTTGTACAAAAGAAGAATTTTGTTTGCCAAATACTGATATGAAAAGAAACATAATAGTTATAGAAAAACAACAAACAACACCCAAAAAATATCCTAGAAAGGCTGGTATGCCTGCAAAGCAACCATTAACTAAAATTTAAATAAGAGCTAAAAAAGAATAATGAAAAATGAAAATAGAAACTAACAAAAATTCTATTTTCATTTTTTTTCGTGTGGAACAAACTTGGAAAGACCTACGGATAAAATAAAAATAAAATATTTTGTGTCGAATTTTGTCGAAAAATGTCGAATGAAAAAATTAAAAACAATTATTTTTTTTAATTTATATTGACATATAAAGAATATTTGTATATTATATGAGAAGAAAAAAAGGACACAATAAAGTTAACATAAACAACATAAGAAAAATATGGAGACTAATTGGAGGGAGCAAATTGGGAAAAATAATTTCAGTAGCAAATCAAAAAGGTGGAGTTGGTAAAACTACAACAACAGTTAACTTAAGTACAATTTTGGCTAAAAAGGGAAAAAAGGTATTACTAATAGACACAGACCCACAGGGAAACGCAACAAGTGGTTTAGGTATAGATAAGGAGTCAGATTTATCAACATATGACTTATTAATAACAGATGTATTAGCAGAAGATATTGTGCAAGAGACGCCAATAAAAAACCTATACATAACTCCTTCAAATATGAATTTAGCAGGAGCAGAAGTACAGCTGGTATCTATGATGTCGAGAGAGCAAAGAATGAAAGAAAAATTAGACATAATAAAAAATAAATTTGACTATATACTAATAGATTGTCCACCATCACTTGGACTTATAACATTAAATGCTTTCACAGCTTCAGATAGTGTATTAATACCTGTACAGTGTGAATACTATGCACTAGAGGGATTAGGACAACTATTAAATACAGTTGAACTTGTAAGAAAACATCTTAACAAAAACCTATATGTAGAAGGAGCATTATTGACTATGTATGATATAAGAACAAATCTTGCAAATCAAGTAGTAAAAGAAGTAAAAAGGTTTTTTCAAAATAAAGTATATAAAACTGTAATTCCAAGAAACGTAAGAGTAAGTGAAGCACCAAGTTATGGAATGCCAATTACAATATATGATCCAAAGTCAAAAGGTGCAAAAAGTTATGAAAAATTCACTAAGGAATTTTTAAAATGGAATGAATTAGAACAAAAGGCAAAAGCCTCAAGATAAAATTAGGAAGGGATGGTACAAATGGTAAAAAAGACAGGACTTGGAAAAGGGTTAGATGCATTATTTTCAATGCCAGTTGCTGAAGAAGAGCAAAAAAAGGAAAATGATAGTTTACAAAATTTAAAAATAGTTGATATAGAACCAAATAGAGATCAACCAAGAAAAAATTTTGACGAAGAAGCAATAGTAGAACTTTCAGAATCAATAAAAAGATATGGTCTAATTCAGCCAATAGTAGTAACAAAAAAAGAGGGATATTATGCAATAATTGCTGGAGAAAGAAGATGGAGAGCAGCTAAAAAAGCAGGATTAGAAGAAATACCAGCAATAATAAGAGATGATGATGAAAAGAAAAATAAAGAAATATCATTAATAGAAAATATGCAAAGAGAAGACTTAAACGCATACGAAAAAGCAGCAGGAATAAAAGCTTTAATGGATGACTATAATATGACTCAAGACGAAATTGCAAAAGTACTAGGAAAAGGAAGAAGTAGTATAGCAAATTCAGTAAGAGTTTTAAATTTAAGTCCAAAAGTATTAGAATTCGCAAAAGAAGGCAAAATAACAGAAGGGCATTGCAAAGCATTACTTGCAATAACAGATCCAGATAAACAATATGAAATGGCAATAAGAATGATCGAAAGAGGAGAATCTGTAAGACAAGCAGAAAAAAAAGTATATCATCAAAAAAATCACAAAGCTGTTGCAGAAAAATATGCAGTAGTTTATAAAGACATAGAAGACAAATTTCAAGGATTTTTCGGAACAAAAGTAAAAATAGATGCAGGAAAAAGAAGTGGAAAAATAATCATAAATTATACAAACAATGATGATTTAGAAAGAATACTTGGACTTATAAAATAATTAGATACAAACTAGGAGGAGAAAATTGAGTTTTTTACATAGCGATTTATTTTTAATAATTTTATTTATTATGAATATAATTCTATTAATAATTTCATTAATAAGTAATGTAAGAATAAGAAATATACATAATAAAGATAAAATTTTTATGGAAAAACTAGGGGATGGAAAAAATATAAAAGAAGATTTAGCAAATTATATGAGAAGAGTATCAACAACAGAAGAAGAAATAAGAAAACTATCATTATATTATAAAGAATTAGAAGGAAAAACTAATAAATGTATACAAAAAATAGGAATTGTAAGATATAATGCTTATAAAGATACCGGAAGTGACTTAAGTTTTGCTGTATGTATGTTAGACGAAAAAAATGATGGAATAGTATTTAATGGAATTTATTCAAGAGATATGTCAAATATATATGCTAAGCCTATAGAAAATGGAGTAAGCAAATATAAAATCACACCAGAAGAAGCAAGAGCAATAGAAAAAGCAATAAATGAATATTAAAAAAGAATATAAACCTTGTATAGCAGTGATACCAAGACTTTAAACAATGTGACAAAATTTTGATAAAAAAATCAAAAAAACTATTGACAAAACAGAATTATCTATGGTAATATATACAAGGTTTAACTGATGGAGAGGTGGTCGAGTTGGTTTATGGCACCAGTCTTGAAAATTGGCGTAGGTTTGTAGCCTACCGTGGGTTCGAATCCCACCCTCTCCGCCAAATAAAACGTAGAAAAATTGTCATAAAACAATCTTCTACGATTTTTTTATAATTTAATAAATCTTATTTGGAGAAATACCCAAGTGGTGAAGGGGACAGTTTGCTAAACTGTTAGGTCGAGTAATCGGCGCGAGGGTTCGAACCCCTCTTTCTCCGCCAGAAAGCGTTATGATTACGCGAATAAAAAACAACAAGAAATGGATAACACTTTCTTGTTGTTTTTTTAAAAAAGGAGAGGAATAACATGGAGTTTAATAAAAATATAGATGAAAGAACAAAGAAAATTCTTCAAGCAATAATAAAACATTGTAATATAATATTAGAAACAAAAATATACTTTGGTGATGAATATGAAAAATTTGAAAATAATAAAATATATCAAAATGCAGTTCTAACACCTGTCACACAGATTGGAGAATTAGTAAAAAAAATTTCTATGGATTTTAGAAATCAGCACAATGAAATTCCATGGAAAAATATAGCTGGGATGAGGGATATAGTGGTACATAATTACGAAACAATTGATAAAGCTATATTATGGGATGTAATAGAAAATGAAATTGATAAAATAAAAGAGTTTTGTAAAAGAATTTTAAAAGAGGAGGCATGAATGTGTCAGAATTAGAAAAAATAACGGAAAAAATAAAGCCTGTTGCTATACAATATAATTTAGTATACGTTTGGGTTTTCGGTTCATATGCAAAGAAAAAGCAAAAAGAGGATAGCGATGTTGATATTATAGTAAGAACCGAGGATGTAATTGGTGGATTTAAAATTGTCGAAGTGAAATGTGCCTTGGAGGAGGCATTAAATAAGAAGGTTGATATAATTACAACTGGAAGTATAAAGGACTCTTTATTAGAAGATGAGGATTTAGAAGAAGTTTTAGTTTATAGTGCGGATTCAAAATGATAATAAAATAACCAGAAAGTACTAAGAACATAAAATACACTAAAAAGCAGAAATGTTTTTAGTGTATTTTTTATTATATGTAAAAATATAAAAAATTTTAAAACTTTTTGAACCAATATAAGCTATAATGAATCTAACATATAAAAACATGGGAAGAAGGGGGAAAATATGGAAATAGAAAAAATAAAAGAAGCAAAAAATGGAAATAAGCAAGCATTTGAAGAAATAATAATGGAAAATATAGACTATATGTATAAAATAGCATATATAATCCTAAAAGATGAAGATAACGCCTCAGATGCAATATCAAATGCTGTGCTAAAAATGTATCAAAACATAAAAAAATTAAAACATGAAGAATTTTTTAAAACCTGGCTAACCAAAATACTAAAAAATGAATGTTATTTAATAATTAGAAAAAACAAAAAAGTAGTATACATTCAAGAATACCAGCAAGAAGGTAAAAATTATACTCAAAACAACGAACAGAAAATAGACATAAAAAATGCAATTCAATCATTGAATGATGAACTTGCTCAAATTGTAGTTTTATATTATATACAAGATGAGCCAATAAGCGTGATTGCTAAAATTCTAAAAATTCCTGAAGGAACAGTAAAATCAAGACTTTCAAGAGCAAGAAAAGAATTGGCAAAAATTTTAAAATATGATGAAAATGAAATATAAAGGAGGGAAAAAAGATGAAAGAAGAAAAATTTGATGATCTAATAAAAAAAGATATAAATGATCAAATAAAAGCACCAGAAAAATTAAAATATAGAATAAAAGAAGAAATAGAAAGACAATCAATAAAACCTCAAAACAGAAATTATAAAGTAGTAAAAGGAATAGCAGCAGTATTTGCTGTTTGTATACTTGGAGTAACATCATATGCTGCAATAACAGGTAATTTAAATTTAAAAGAATTAGGACTTCAAAAGGCAAGTAAAAACTATGAAAATAGTGCAGTAGAAATAAACAAAAAAATTGATAATGAATATTTAACTATTACACTAAATAATATTGCATGTGACAATACATATTTAATATCTGAATATACACTTAAGTTAAAAGACAAAGGCATAAAAAGATATGGCGAAATAAAAAAATATAATGGAAACTACCAAATAGAAATGTCATCAGATGCAATTATAAAAGAAGAAAAAATACATCCATGGGCATCAACTGTTCAAAAAAATGCAGAAAATGAATATAAAATTTTCAAAATATACAATATATCAGATATAAAAGAAAACGAATTTAATGTAAAATTACAAATTGAAAATATTGTATTTAACGATGGTACTGAAACAGCTAACTATAGACAAGAAGATACAAGTACAGATGAATTTACAGAGGTAAATCAAAACAGTATAAACAAAGAATTTTCTATGGATATAGAAAGAAAGAATGTAGAAAAAACATCTATAGAATATCCTTCTCAAAAAATTGGAAATAAAACTATAAAAATAAAAGATGCCGCTAATACAAATTTTGAAACAATAGTAAAAGCAAGTATAACAGAAGAAAAAACATATGAAGAATACAAGCAAGATATTTATAAACAAATTGAAAACACATTTATGCTAACAGGTCTAAATGGAGAAAATATAAATTATGAAGTTAACAAAGATTTTGATAGTTATGCAATATTAGCTGATGGAAATTACATGAAAATAGATGAATTGAGAAAATACATATCTGCTAGAGATGAAAATAGACAAATTACAGTAAATTCATCAGAAATTATTAGTAATAACAAAGAAATGACATATAAAGACCTTGTAAACCATTATGGAACAAATGCAAAAATAGAAGAAAAAGTAGAAAAAATAGAAGAAGATTTTATAATAACAATTGGAATTGATCAAAATGGAAAGGATATAGAGCAAATAAAACTATTACCGGTTGAAAAAACATACCTAGACGACAGAAATGAAGAAGATGTGGAGTATTGTAAATCAATTAAGTGGTACAAATTAGAAAATAAAAAATATCAAGCAAATAGCTATTTAGGAGGAACACTTGAAATATCAAATATAGAAATAACAGACCAAAAGATAATATTTAGTTGTAAAGTAGATGGTTTAATAGGAGAAGAACAACTTATAGTAATGAGAAAAAATGGCAGTGAGTTCAATTATGTAATTCCAGAAGAATATGAAATTAAAGAAAATTCAACGAATGAATATGAGATAACCTTTAATAGAAAAGCAACTAGTCAAATTGGAGTAATAACAAACAATGATGAAGAAAAAGCAATATTAGATGATATTTCAAAAGACGAATTTACAATGCTATTTGGAAAAAAGAATGGAACAAAATTTATAGGAAATGGACTAGAACTAGAAATACCTGAAAAAATTACAAAAGAAATAACAATTAAAAATATAAAAATAGAAGAACTTGAAGAAATAAAAGAAGAAAATGATGACGGATTATTTGAAATAATAGATTTAAATAAAACAAATGACACAACAACAAATTCAATTTCAGAAGAAAACGATAAAATATTTCAGAGAGTAGAAGAAAGAACAAATGAAATATTAGAAAATACAGAAAATAAATTAAACCTTATTGAAACAAATGGAAAAGAATTTAACAAGGACGAAGCTTCGATAGGTGGAATAAAATTAGGAATGGAAAGAAGCAAAGTAAGAAAAATATTAGGAAAAAATCCGATTGAAGAACAACAAGATGATTATGACGAGCAAAAATATGAAATATATAGTGATAATATGAATATTTCGTATTTAAAAGAAAATGGTAAATATTATGTAACAGCAATATATGTAGAAAATGGATATGAAACTAATAATGGAATAAAAATAGGTGATAAAATTGACAATGTAATAAAAGCCTATGTAAAAGACGAAAAAATTAGAAGAATTGATGTTCAAGATGTACAAGGACTAGCAATATATGGAGATAAATATTATGACAAAATGTTTGGAACTGATAGCGAAACTTTAGTGCAAGATGGTATGAAATGCGCATATTGTTTGGTTGAGCCAGTAGGAGATGAAGAAATAGAGCCATCTATAGAATTTTCATACTATGACGGAAATACTAAAATAAGCTATATATGTCAAAATGATGAAGTAAAATATATTAATTTAGAAGAATTTAAATAAAAAAATGAAGTAAAAAAGTTCATAAAAAAAGATTTGAGTTAAAATTTTAGCTCAAATCTTTTTTTGGTAATGAAAAGGGACTTTTTACAGCCCCTTATATTTAATTATAAGAAAAAAGTCTTAAAGCAAATTTAAGAATGCTCATACCATGAGATACATTAAGTCTAGGTATTTCAAATAAATCATCACTTCTGCTTGTTTTTTTATAGTCTTTAGAATTTGGACCATACTTAAATGCCATTTTATATCCATTTTCTTTTAAACAAGATTTTAACAAATCATTATATTGTCCAAATGGATAACAAAAAACATCAGTAGTCTTATAAAAAGAATTAAAAGTTTTTATATCATCAACTATAACATTTTCATCTTGATTTATTGCACCTTGAAAATGTAAATTATATGAATGCGAGCAAATTTCAATATTAGGATAATCATATTGTAAATTTTCTAAAATATCTTTTGTCATATAAGTTTTTAAATTACCATCCCAATTATTTGTAGTAGAATTTTCGATAAAAGAGCCAACAACAAAAACGGTAGCATTCATATTATAACTTTTAAGAAGTTTAAAGGCATATTCATAGTTAGATAAAAATCCATCATCAAAAGTTATAAGAACACTTTTATACGGCAAATCAATTTCGCCAATTTTCCATTTATAAAATTCATCCATAGTTAAAGTTTTATAATTGTGCTTTTGCAAATATTTAAGTTGATCTTCAAAATTTGATGTTGTTATTGTCCAATCTGATTCATCTGGAAAATTCTGCTTTTCTTCTTCTGTTGCTATATTATGATAGCATAAAACTGCAATTTTAGGATTTTTATATAAATATGTTAGTGATAAGATTAATATAATTATTATAAGAAATATTAGTACTTTAAAAATATTTTTCATTGATAAATATGTTCCTTTCATTTAAATTTTTGCAAAAATTATTTTAAAACAAAAAGGTTTAATTTGCAAGTACCTTGTATTATGTATACAAAATAGCTGTAAGTATTGACAAATTAAGCTATTTAGGGTACAATAAAGGATGAGGTGATTTAAATGGGAATATTTAGAAATATTTACAAAAAATTTAATATGACTAAAATTATAGCAGAAATGAAAAAAGCAGGAATTGCAGAAGAAGAAATGCAATTATACGATGAAATACAAAATGACGAAAGCCAAATAGAAAGAATGTCAATGATGGCACATGACAGAGTTGAACGTTCTAAAAGAACGATTGAAAGATTAGAAAACAGACTAAAAAATGAAAGAGATAAGCATAAAATAAGCTCAAGATTAAAATTTTTAACCAAATCTGGTAGAGAATGCATGAGAATAAAAAAACAACTAAAAGAATACCGTAAAATTCGAAATTACGCTGAAAGAGATGAAAGTGTTTTAGCAAAACAAATGAAAGATGTAAATAAAAAAAGAAAAGAAATGGATGATTATTTAGTTAGTGTGTATAGAAGTAAAAAAGATGAAATAAAATTAATAAACTATATAGATTTAACTAAAAAACAGCTCGAAAAAATAATTGGTAAAGAAAGCATAGAAGCTTTAGACGTAACAATTGAACAAATAATGAAAGAAGAAGAGTTGCCATTTGGAATGGAAGCTAAAGACATATTAGAAGAATTAAAAATGGCTGTTAAAAATGGAGAAAGCAAAGAATTAAAAATGGTAACTGTTGCAAAATCACAAGGTTTAACAGTTAAAGAAATAGTAAATAAAGAAGAAACAAATGATAGTATATTAGCTACAGCTGAGAATCAAGAAAATAGTGAATATAAAATTAATATAGAATCTAAAGATAATCAAAATGGAAGTATATTAGCTACAGCTGAAAACCAAGAAAATAGTGACTATAAAGTTGCAATGGACTCTAATAGCAAAAAGAGTGCTAATAAAAATTTCAGAAAAACAGTAAAAAGAGACATAGTATTTGACCAAACAATAAGAAGAGATGTAATTGAAAAATTACAAGAAAATTTAAATGGCCAAGATGAACTAAAAAAATTATCACCAGAGCTATTTATGGCATATATGGGATGTTTAATAGAAAAAATGAACAATAATCAACAAAATTATACAAAAAACAGCATAATACAAGAAATAAAAAGAAATAAAGCACAAGAAACAGCAAATGTAATAAGTTCAAATATAAGATATCAAAAAGCTATGAAATATAGATTAAGAGATATGATTGATACAATGGATAATATTGAAGAAGATAAGTTAGCATGGGAAGAAAAATTAGTGTATAAAATGGCTAAAAGATATAAAGAAGCAGAAGATGAAATCGAAGAACTAAAAGAACAAGAAGCAGAGAAAGATATTCAAGCAATAACAAAATAAAAAAATGTCGAAAATTAAAAATAATTGTTGCAAAAAAATAAAAAAAGAATTATAATAAAATTGGATTGTAGGTGATAAATATGAAAAAAGTAATACGAATAATAAATTTGATTATAATAATAAGCTTAATGGTAATTACATTTAATCCTACATTTGTTGAAGCCGCGGATAATACAACAAAAATAAGTAAGACAACAAAAAGTAAAACAATAGATACTAGTATAACATCAGACAATTATATAGAGAAATTTAATCCAAATAATACGGGAAATATAGGAACAGCAGGAACAATTTCAACTCCAATTATTAAATTTATAAAACAGGTTATAAATCCTATACTTGCAATAGTTCAAATAATAGGTGTTCTTTTATGTATGGTTTCTGTTGGTATGTATGGTATTGGATTACTATTATCTTCAAATGCACCATTAGCCAAGGATTTAAATATATCAATAGCAGGAGCAGATACAAAAGTAGCATTATTAGAATATGGTAGAAAATTATTAATAGGTTCAGTACTACTATTAGGAAGTACTACAATAGTAAGATTTGTATTTGGAATATTTTCATATACATCATAAAAAAGGGGGGATTTGAATATGAAAAAAAAGATAATTATTTCGATTGTTTCTGTAATATTATTAATTGCATATTCAAATCAAGCTGTATATGCAGTAGATGCAAATAACTGGGTAAGTGCTGCGTTTAGTGCTGCGGGTTCCTTTTTAAGTGAAAGCTCTGTAGAAGATAAACTAGGAATTGTATCTCCAGTAATGAAATTTGCAACAAATTTGATACAAGGTGCAAATAGAGTTTTGTTATTTTTACTAGCAGGAGTATCAATGGTAGCATTATCTGTAGTAGGTATAAGATACATAATTGAAGGAACATCTCCTCAAAGAAAAGGAGATGCAAAAAAAAGTTTACATACAGTTTTTATGGGAATGTTTATAGGATTTGGAGCTTATGCAATATGGAGAGTAGCAATGGCAATAGTTGTACTTGTAATAGCAGCTTTTTCGACTAAATAATTTTGATATTAACTTTTTATATAATAAAGATAAATGAAAGGAGGAATTATTATGAAAACACTTAAAAGATTATCAGTAATTTTATTAATTGCGGTTTGTGCATGGTCTGTTATGCCACAAAATGTTTCTGTTGCAGCATCTAGTGCAATAGATGTTGTAGGATCTGTAACACCATCAAACCCAGACCAAGGAACATCTGGCAGTTTAGCTTCAATTGTTGGTAGATTATTAGGATTTTTACAAGTAGCTTCAGGTTTAGTTGCAATTTTAATGCTTGCAGTAACAGGATTTAACTATATAATTGCAACACCAGATGTAAAGGATGAAATGAAAAAGAAAATGCTTCCAATAATAATTGGTATCATATTAGTATTTGGAGCTGTTTCATTTGCTAAATTCATCATGGGAGTTGTTATTGATACTGCAAAATAATAAAATTTTATATAAAGATGCAATCTATGTTTTACATAGATTGTATTTTTTTGTATTTTATGGTATAATAATGTAAATGTGTAACATAGAAAGGGTGATGTACCTATGAAAATAGTAAGAAAAATATCAATAATGATAATATTAATAACAAGCGTTTTATCAATTTTTGAATATAATTATTCTAATGCAGCAACTGCGGATAAACCAGACCCAAGAGATTATACTGTTGCAAATGAAATTACAGATTTTGGAGCTGATTTTTCGGGAAAAGTAACTAAAGGAGTTAAACCGTTAAAGAAGATTACTGCAAAAGCACTAGGAGCACTTCAAATAATATCTGGAATAGCACTAATTATTGTACTTGCAACAATAGGTTTTGAATATTTAACATTAACACCAGTTAATTTTTCAACAAATGTCATGAAAAAAATGCTTCCAATTGTTTTGGGCATTATTTTAGTATTTAGTGCTGTTTCAATATCGAAATTTTTATTAGGATTTATGAATGAATCAGATAATCTAACTACATACGATAGAACACAAGTAGTTGAACACTAAAATTCAATTTACAAAAAGATTACAGATATATTACAATTATATTAAAAATGCAATTTATGCGAAAAAAATAGCGTAAATTGTATTTTTTTTTTCAATTTTATGTTATAATTAAATAGTATTATTATAGTAATTAAAAGGAGTGATACTATGGCAGGAGGACCATACAATATACCTAGAAATACGAAAGGTGAAGGAAGATTTTTCTACATATTTTCAACAAAAGCACTTATAGTGACGGCAGTACTTGCAGGAATGGGATATGGAATAGGATGGGCAATAGGAAAACTAATAAATTATACAACATTAGGTTTAATTTTAGCAATTGTTTTAGGAGTTATAGGATTTGCAGTAACTTCGTTTAAAATTCCAGATTCAAATAACTTTGAGATAACAAGAAAGGCAGGAGGAGAATATATAGATCAAATAATAATGAGATTTATAAGATTTAAGCATAAAAAAAATAAAATATATACTTTTTATACGGAGGAGAAGAATGATGAGTAATGATAATATGGTTCAAATGCTGATAATAGCAGCAG
The DNA here is from genome assembly GCA_934141475.1 of uncultured Clostridia bacterium. Classification (GTDB taxonomy): domain Bacteria; phylum Bacillota; class Clostridia; order TANB77; family CAG-508; genus CAG-269. The sequence goes on along the minus strand of CAKPCG010000001.1, from coordinate 29,848 downwards.
TTGGAATAGGAATGATAATTTTAATATTGGGCTTTGTAATGTTTATAATACACTCAAAAGAAAAAAGAATCGAAAGAGAAAGAAAAGAAGCTGAATATGAGAAAAAACATGTAAAAAAATCAGAAATAATTTATACTCCAGAGTCTATAATAGATTTTATGGATTTTGAAAAGATAGAAGATAACATGATTATACAACGTAGAGGAAAATTTTTAATGGTTGTTGAATGTCAAGGTATAAATTATGATTTGATGTCAGAAATGGAAAAAGTATCTGTTGAACAAGGATTTATATCATTTTTAAATACATTAAGACATCCAGTTCAACTTTATATTCAAACTAGAACAATAAACCTTGAAAGAAGTATAGAAGGATACAAAAGTAAGCTAAAAGAAATTGAAAGAAAATACTTAGAAATACAAGAACAATATAATCAATTATTAAAAGCAAGAAATGCAACTGTAGAAGAAATAGAAAAGATAAAATATGAGGTAGTAAAACAAAAAAACTTAAAAGAATATACGGAAGACATAATAAGAGACATTGAAAGACAAAGTTTAAACAGAAGTATATTAAGTAAAAAATATTATATTATAATTCCTTGTTATGCTTCGGAAATTGAAGCTGGAGACTTTGACAAGTCAGAAGTTAAAAATATGGCATTTTCAGAATTATATACAAGATCAAGAGCCGTAATAAATTCATTGTTTGCATGCCAGGTAATAGGAAGAATATTAAATTCTGAGGAACTTGCGGAACTATTATATATTTCATATAACAGAGATGAGTCTGACTTATTCTGGATGGAAAGAATAAAAGAAGCAGGATTTGAAGAATTATATTCAACAGCACCAGATGCAGTAGAAAAAAAGATAAAATTATTAGATAAACAAATTGAAGATAAATCAATTGACTTAGCAAATATTGCGATAAGTGAGGCAAGAAGAACAAAAGAAATAAAAGCTATGGAAAAAGAAAGAAATATGGACAAATATGTTAAAGAAAAAGCAAAAGAATTAATAAGTAAACATAAAAGATATATAGGCGAAGAAATTGCAAATAATGCATTAGATATAATAGACAAAGGACAAAAGAAAAAAGATCAAGTAAAATCAAAAGAAAGTGAGGAGGAAGAAGAAGATGGCGTTGTTCAAGAAAAAGCAAAAAGAGGTAGACCAAGAAGAAAAGCGTGAGGAAGCATACAAGGTATTACATAAAAAAAGTATTAAAGAAATAATAGCTCCAGCTGGAATTGATGCTTCAAAGCTAGATCATATGGAAATTGTTTCAAATGTTACAAGATATGCAAGAAGTTTTTTTGTATCAGGACTTCCAAGATCTTGTACTTTTCCAGAATTGTTTAGAAATTTATATATGTTTGGAGATATAAATACATCAATATATATATACCCAGTATCTGAAGCAAGTTCTCAAAATGACTTAAATAAAACAATAGTTGAACTTGAAACAGAAAGATTGATGGCAAGTGATAAAGGAAATATTAATAGGGAAAGTGATGTTTCACAAAAAAGATATGAAACTGAAATATTAAGAGACCAGATAGCGGCTGGGTTTAATAAATTATATGAGGCAACAATAGTTTCTACATTGTTTGCATATAGTATGCAAGACCTAGAAAGACTAACTAAACTTTTATCAAATGAAATGTCAAAATCTTTAGTTAGTATAAAAAGTGCATGGGCTATGCAAGAAGATGCTTTTAAAACCTGTTTACCTTTAATGGAAAATACGGTACAAAAAAAGCAAATTTTTGATAGACCATCTATGGGAACTGTTTTTCCTTTTTTAACATCAGAGGTAGGACATCCAACAGGAGTTCCATTAGGTATAAACAAACAAACAGGAGAACCAATTTTGTTTGATAATTTCCACCCATCTCTAACAAATTATAATATGGTTATATTTGCTAAATCTGGTGCTGGTAAATCTGTTACAATGAAAACTTTAATTTCAAGATCATCAGTTCTTATGGGAATTGAAAGTTTAGCACTAGATGCCGAAGGAGAGTACTATGCAGTTGCAGAGGCACTAGGAGGAATAAATATAATTGTAAGCCCTAATTCTTCTACAATAATAAACGTGTTTGATATAGAAGTTGAAAGAGCAAAGGATGCCATAACAGGAAGAGAAAGAGAAGTTTTAAATGTTGAAAATAAGGTAGAAGACGTAACACAAGCTCTAATGACTATGGCAAAAGGTAGTACAAAAACGGAACAAGTAAATGAGCTTACAAAACAAATTATATCTGAATCTGTTGCGGCAGAATATGCAGCACTTGGAATTACTTCAGACCCTATGAGTTTATACGAGAATACAAGAATTACAGGAAATTTTGGTAGAAAAAAGAAAAAGATGCCAACAATTGGCTCTTGGTATAGAAGACTAGAGCATATGGCTCAAGAAAATGATAATGACGATTATAGATTCCACTATAGTTATTTATTAAAAGTTATGAAACAATACATAAGAGAATTTGGTGGACAAATGGCATATTTTGATGGACAATCATCATTTGAATTATTAGATGGTTCACCATTTATAAATATAGATATATCTCAATTGGAAGAAAGATTTGCAAGACCACTTGCTCAGCAAATTTTACTTTCTTGGATTTGGGAGAAATTTGTTAAGAAAAATAGTGAAGATAGAAAAAAAGCAAGACAAAAAAGAGTTATAGTTGACGAGGCGTGGATGTTACTTCCATTCCCTGAGGCCGTAGACTTTTTAAATAAGATGGCAAGACGTGCAAGAAAAAGAAATGTATCTTTGGCAATTATTTCTCAAAGATTCCAAGACTTTTATGAAAAACCAGAAGCACAAGCAGTTCTTACATCATCAGATACAAAGCTATTTTTAGCACAGGATAAATCAGAAATTGCTCTTTTACAAGAAGTATTTAAATTAAGTTCAGGAGAAGCTTCATTTTTGGTTACCTGTACTAGGGGTGAAGGACTTTTGAAGGTTGGATCTGAAACAGCTATTTTACAAATTACACCAACTCAGAAAGAATTTAAATTTGTTGAAACGAACCTAAATAAGTTGGCGAGTGAAAGTTAGAAAGATTATATAGTAAGAAAGGAGAAAAAAGTGTATAGACAATTAAAATATATAATTAAAAATATTATTATAATATTTATCATAATTATTTCCTTTCTTCCATATGCAAGTGTAAACGCTGTTACAGATGATGATGGTCCGCCTGTAAACGATAGCAGTATTGTTTGGCATACAACGTGTTATGGTGGCGAAAACCTTGGAGCTCAAAACCCTGCAACCCGGACAAGCATATACAGAAAGTGACTTTACTGTAAATGATAAGTATGGTTGGTGTGAATATGAAAAAGATGGAGAAAAGTATGTTGTACTAGCAGCTGCAACACATGAAGGACTTAAGGATCCAACATTGATAGGAGAAGGATATACAAGACTTGATTATATACATTATTTTAGTTATTTTGATGTTGTTAGTTTTAGATTTAAAAATATGAATGATGATACAATATATAAAGGAATTATTTTAGATACATGTGGAGTATCACTTGATCCACAAGGAGAAGGTGTTCATGGAGGAAATAGATGGCAAAAAGGTGCAGGAGTACAGGTTTTAGATGTATTTTTTTCTTCATCGACATATAATGAAAAAATAAGTGACCAAGAAATAGAGGTATCATTGGATGGTACCTTTTCGCAAACATCAGGAAGATCAAGTTCTTCCACAACAAGAAACTGGCTATTAGAACTTTTAGGTTCAATGTTTAGCTTACCTGCTGATTTTATAAATATAGGACTAAATATGCCTCAAAAGTGGGGAAAGTATAGTATATTAAATGCATATGATAAAACGTATATAGACGATCATAAAAAAATAGCAAAAAAATTAGATGTTTCTGAATCTACCACAGAAGAAGGTGCTTCAAATTCATCAGATAAAATTTTAAAAGTGGCTAATATTTCAAGTACAATTGATAATAGAAAAGGAGAAAAATCAGTAGTTTTCTCTTCTTCTACCCAAATACCATATATGCCAATTGATGCTTATAGTATGGTAATTGGAAAAGTGAAAACTTTTGATATAGACTTTTTTAGTAATTCAAAAACAAATTCTTCTTTAAAGAAGGTTGTAAAAGCTGGAAGTCATGTGGTTTTATATATTTCTGCAGCAGCACTTTTAACAATGATAATATGGAGAGGTATTTTAGTTGTTATGTCGACATTGGGACAAAATCCAGCACAGGCTACAGAATCAAGAATGATAATTGATAATGCTGTTAAAGCTATTGCATTACTTGCAGGTATTTATGTTATTATAATATTAATGCAAGAAGGATATACATTATTATCAAATGCATTATTAAATGGAAATAAAGAAGAATTTCCTATAAGAATGAATGTAGAAGGTGTATGTTCATTTAATACAAATTTAATAGGATATTTCAAATATTTATCATTAAGTAGTGACAGTTTGGCAGGACTTGCATATTCGATGGCTTATTTAGGAATGTCACTGATAAGTTTAACTTGTTTTGTATTTATGCTAGCAAGAACTTTAATTGTTGCTGCACTTACAATATTTGCACCAGTTACCGCAATATATGCTATAGCACAAAGAACTCCTACAAGTGAAGCAAGTTTGGGTAATGTATTTATACTAAGGAATTTTTTAGGACTTTTATTTAGATGGATATATGCTCCAATAATAACAATAGCTATTATTAAGTTTATGTTTTATGTGCTTTAGGAAGGAGGTAGATGGTGAGAAGGAAAATAAAATTAATTTTTTTTATAGTGATTATATTTATAATTATATGCCCTAAACAATCCTATGGCTTCGTAAAAACAGATTATAAAAAAGATTCTATAATATTATACATGTGGGTTGGAACGACAACTGAAGATATATGGGAAGATTTACAGACAATGGGATATTATGGAAATTCTACAGTACCAACTAAAGAAATGAAACTAAAGACGATGATAATTGTAACAGAAGCAGATAACAAAAAAGGAAAGTACAAAATAAAGATAAACGCACCTGGAAATGGGATGAATATAGTAAAAGTTAGGTCACGTAGCATTAAATATAAAGAGTTAAAAACGTTATTTGGAATGGATGATAGTGTAAAACAATCAGATATAAAAGTTGGAGATTCGTGGCCGGTAAATATTATTGTTGGTGCGTCAGAAGAGTTAGATAAAGGAACGCCTATTACAGATTATCATATTTGGTTAGAGCAATTGTATGCTGGCAGCCAAACAGACATGGATAAAATAGATAGTATTGAAATAGATGAAACAGAAGAAAAAGCTTCTAACGCCGATTTAAATAATAAGATAGCAAATACAATAGGAGCAGTAACAAGTTGGATTGATGATTGGTTACAAAATCCAGTAGGAAAAAGTGTCTCGACAATAATGGATTTAATAAGAGATTGGATTGCAGATGCAATTCAATGGTGGGCAAGTATTCCACAAACTTGGGCAGATGGTACATATTCTGATTGGACAGTTACATATAAATATGATGATTTGAAAAAAGATGGAGAAGGAGAAAACATCCAATCTGGTAAAAAAAATATACATGAGGATTCAATAGGAAAAAGAGATAGATACACAAAAGTGGGAGAGTATAATGCTAAAAGTGACGCTAAAGCCACTATAGATATAAGCAAAGACGAAAACCCTGAATATGAAAAAGATACAGAAATACCTGTTATGGTTGGAGATATATATAATATTGCTGTAAATCATATGGATTTTTTGGATGCAAACTTCTTAACAGGAAATAAAGAAAAATCGGCAGATAAAAAGACTGATAAACATAGTAAAAATTCAACTTGGACAACTTTAAGAAACTTTATTGCCGTTTTAACACATGCAATTATATATGTTGTAAGTGGATTATTAATATTAATATTAATTTATAATGGTATTCAAATTGTAATACATTCTATGGATAATCCAATGGCAAAGGCAGAACACAAAAAAGCAATAGAACATTTTGGAAGCTCGGTTGCAATGCTTATAGGTTCTGTATTGGTTATGACATTATGTATTTCGCTTGGAAAGGCTATAGTAAGTAATATAGAGGTTAAAGATTCATATGAATTACCAATAAGAGTTAATGTTGAAAATGCTGGATATAGTTTTAGTACAACTGTTGCAGGTTATGCGAGATATTTAGCTGCTTTCGATGATTTTAACTTATGGTTAAAGAAAATGGTAAATGTAATAGCATATTTAGGTTATGCAATTCTTAATTTTATTGCAGTATATGGAATGTTATTTAGAATATTTATAATAGGATATTTAACTGTAATTGGTCCATTAATTTCAGTTACTTATGCTTTTAAAGGAAAACCATTTATGAAATTCTCAACTTGGGTAACTATGTATGCAACAATTTATTTATTGCCAATTATATTTTTATCTGGAACGTATACGTTTTTACTTAAGACTATTAGTTAGGATTAAATTTTTTAGGAAAGGAGGGGTATGGTGAAAGGAAAAATATTAAGTTTGTTAATTTTAATTGTAATAGTATTAACGAACTTTAGTTATGTGTATGGTACGGCTTCAGCACAAACTCCTATTCAGGGAGGATATAATTTATTACAAAATGTAAATGTCGAAAGTACTGATACAAGTGAGATAGCAAAAATAATTGAAGATATGTCATCAGGATATTATGGTTCTGAAAACAATCCAACGATTGCTACAGTTTTAATGCAAGTATCCAAAACGAAAGATAGTAGTGGAAACATAATCTATAAAGTTGGTAAAGGTTCTAATGCTGTTGAATGGTATGCCACACCAGCAGATTATTTGTTTGATAATGATGGTAGCAAAGAGATAGGCAGTATATGGGGAGTTTGGATGGATATTGAGTATGTTACAGATCCTGAATGGTCTGGAACGAATGAAGATGGTAATATAACAAGCAAGTATAGTGCAATGGTAAGTCAAACTTATTTGGATGCAGATGGAAGTTTTGATCCTGAAAAAGATGGCTGGAAAGGACAGAAAGCAATTGATAAAGTAGTAAAAGCTATAGAAAAAGGATTTGAAACTGTTGTTGGAACAGGGCAAAAAGTTATAGATGTTGCAACATGGACTGCAAAGTTTTTTAAAAACCAAGTAGGCGTTGGAGTTAGTACCATTATGGATATACTTGTAGGATGGTTAGGAGACGGACTGCAATGGTGGGCAAGTATTCCGCAAACATGGAGAGATAAAACATACTCCGACTGGACAATTACATATTCATATGATGAATTACAAAAAGATGCTGCGGGTGAAAGCATAAAAGATACTAAAAAATTTAGTTCAGATGATGCAATTGGAAATAGAGATATATATACAAATGTTGGTTCATATGAAAAAAAAGGAACTGCTGTTGCTAGTATAAATCTTAAAAAGAAAAAATATAAAGATTATACGGAAGATACTGAAATTCCTGTAATGATTGGAGACGTATACAATATTGCAATGAATAGACTTGATTTTTTAGATACCAATTTTTTAACTGGTAATAAAGAGACGAAAGCAAATAGCAAGAATTCAAAACATGAAGATAATTCGACTTGGTCGTTATTACGTAGTTTTATAACAATATTGATGCATGCTACTATTTATATAGCAAGTGGATTGTTAATTATGATATTAATATGGAATGGATTTCAAATAGTAAGACATTCTATGGATAACCCTCAGGAAAAAGCGAAGTATCAAGAGGCTTTAGAAGATTTTGTAAAAGCAGTTGCAATGCTTATAGGTTCTGTTTTTATAATGGCTCTTTGTATAATGTCTTCTAAGATATTTGGTGATAGTCTGGAAACCAAAGGGTATGAACTTCCAATAAGGATTAAAGTTGAAAATGCAGATTATAGTTTTAGTACAACTGTTGCCGGTTATGCAAGATATATGGCCTCTACAGATGATGAAAACGAATGGTCAAAAAAACTTGAATTTGGAATGGCTTATATTGGCTTGGCTTTCATAAATTTTGTTGCTGTATATGCAATGGTAATTAGAATGTTTGTACTTGGATTTTTATCGGTATTAGGACCGATTATAGCAGTACAATATGCGTTTAAAAGAGAACCTATATTAAGTTATGGTTCATGGACGGGAATGTATATAGTGATTTCTGTGTTACCGATGGTATGTATGCAAATAGCATATAAATTGATTTTGGCACCAATTTCGTAAAATAATAATATAAAGAGAGGAGGTGTTCGTACTGAAAAATAAATTTTTTTGTATGATGATGATTTTTATAGTTATATTATCATCATTTGCTGGATGGTCATATGCAGATGATACATTGCATGACGAAGTAATTGCAAGATTTGATTCTTCATTTACCGTAAGTGAAAATACTGAAAAGAATATGCTTGAATGGAGAACAGATCTTTTAAAAAAACTTAAGGATGTATATAATTATGATGGAAATACAATTACAGAGAAGATGGCAATGGCAACAACTGTTAATATTGTAAAGGAATCTTCTAATAAATATACAATAAGAATTCGGAAATGAATACGATGGTGTAAAAAATATAGCCAAATTAGATGAAGACACATTAAAAAAACAATATGGTTGGGATGGAAAATCTAAAAGTTGGAATACATGGATCATTGTTGAAGCAAAGATTGTTTCATTTGCAACTGTAACAGATTATAGTGAAGAAATTCCAAATGATAAAAATACTTTACAAATAAGGCTTCTTTATTGTACATCTGAAAAATCATGGAATGAATTAAAAAATTTATTTGCAGATGACCTAAAAAAAGAAATAAGTTTTGAATCAAATCTTTCAGAAGCAGGTAAGGCAATAAATAATGGAATAAATGCTGTAACAGGTGCTTATAAAAAAGTAAAAACTTTTAAAGAAAACATTCAAACAGATCCATTTGCAACTTTAATTACATTTGCACTTGATTTACTAAGAATATTTTTAGGCGATACACCTCAAAGAACGGCAGATTCAATTCAGGCCTTTTATGATGGTACATGGAGTGATTTTAAAATATCTTATAGTTATGAGTATTTGAAAAAAGATGGTAGTGGAAAAACAAATGGGAAAGCTGCAGGGAACAGAGATAAATATACAAATGTTGGTGAATATAAGTTAGGTGACAAAAAAGATTGGCAAAAAGCAATTAATGTAGAAAAAGACGAAGATGGAGAGTTATTTGCTGAGGATGCCACAATACCTGTAATAAGAAGCGATATATATACAGCTGCAGTAGATCATATAGATATGATAAATGTTAATTTCTTGGAAAATGATAGTACAAATGCTAGAAAACCAAAAGGAATTTGGAAATATTTAAGTTCTTTTGCAAAAGCAACTACGCGTGTAATAATGTATCTTGTAATTGCAATTTTATTAACAATGCTTATATGGTATGGAGTTAAGATTGTGGGCGGTTCATTTAGAAATCCAGCAGGTAGAAAAGAAGCAAAAGAAGGTTTAGAAAGATTTTATACAGCTGTAGCTATGTTAGTTCGGGTCAGTTATTATTATGTTTTTATGTGTATATGCAAGTAAGGGATTATCAAGTAGTATAATGGGCAAAAATGATTCATATGAATTACCTATAAGAGTTAATGTGGAGGAAAAGGGCTATAGTTTTAGTACTTCAATTACAGGATATGTTAAATATATGTCTCAAATTGAAAATATAAAAAAATACCCAGAAAAAGCATATTATACTTTTACATATATAGCGTATGCTTGGATAAATTTAATAATTGTTACGTTAATGTATATGAGGATGATTGGACTATGGGTATTATCTTTAATTGGCCCAGCAATGTCGGTACTTTATTTAGCAAATTATGAAGGAAGATTAAATTTTAAAAAATGGGCAAAATTGTATATTGTTTTATCTTTACTTCAAGTTTGGTTTATATTAATTTATAAAATAATAATGGCAAATTATATTTAAGGAGGAAAAAATGGATATATTTTCATCACTTATAGTAACTGCAATAGGAGTTTTAACACCATTGATTATAGCAATTTCTTTTTGCAAAGCTAATGGAATAAGTTTTAATATGTTCCGGCGGAGGAGGAACAAAAATGTTAAGTTCTGGTGGAGGACTTTCTATAAAAGATAGAGTTAAAAGTTTAAATAAAGGACCAGTAAAAGATCCAGCAGCTTCTAGTAAAGGTGCTGGTGCAGGAAATGCCGGTGGAAGAGGTTTACCTGATATGAGAGGTAAAGACTATGGAACTGCTGGTGGTTCAGATATGTTAAATGGAGCATCAGGTATGGGAGCTGGTATGGGATCTGGAGTTGGAGTAAATGTTATTGTTGGTGCAGTAAATGGAATTGGTCTTATAAACCAAAGTGGAGTAATAGCCAATAGATTTAGAGCTAAGCGCCAACAAATTAGAGATATACGCCAAGGAGCTTCAATGATAAACAATTTAAAATTTAAGGCTCCGAAAGGTTTAGCTCAAAAGGCAAGCAATATACGTAATAACTTTAGAAGTGGAAGGTCCAATTTAATGCAACAAAGTCCAAAATCTAATACTTTAATTACAGGAAAAGTAAAATCAATTACAGCACCTAGCGGAAAATTTTATGTTCCTAGTATGGCAATTAGAGGTGTCTCAAAAATTGGTTCATTAATGGTTGGACAAATGGTAACTAAAAAAGGAACTATAGCTGCATTAACAGGTAGAAAAGCAGTTAATAGTTTATCAAGTGGAAAGAGAATGCTTGCAAATAATCCAAAACGTTTAGGGGTATTTGGAAATGGAACAATGGGATTACCACAAAGAAGTAATGTGCTTGTTAATGTAAATGATGTAAGTGTAAATAAAAATGTAGTAACTCCTCAAAAATTTACAGGTCAAATGCAAAATGGAATGGCTTATATGCAAGGGTTGGCACAATTTTCTGCAAATCCAAAAGTTGCTAATTTAACAGGAGATCAAAAGATAAAAGCATATAATTCGTTTAGAATACTTCAAAGTGAAACATTTAATGCAAAACAAGGAAATTCTATAGATACTCAAAAAAGAAATGCTCGTGTTATGAGTCAGGTTTTGAATGCTGTAAAAATGTTTCCTGAACTTAATGCTAATAAAATTGTTAATATTAGTAAAAATGCAGTTCAAAGAGCTGATAATGATACTAGAAGGAAACAATTTATTGCAAATCAAAATGCTAATGCAGGATTTGATTTCCAATCTAAAGCTAGACAGGCACTTACGGATTCAATATTAAGCTCAAGTGTTTCAGTTGCACGTTTTGATTCATATATAAAAGATAATCATTTAGATGAAGTTAATTTTATAAGCAAAGAAAGAATGGAAGAAATAAAACAAGAGGCAGAAGATTATGTTATGAAAAGCAAAGAAATACCTCTTGAGAAAAAAGAAGCTGCAAAAGAGTTAATAGAAGAACAATTAATGCAAGAAGAAAGAGACAAAAATATGGAATCTTTAAGAGCTGTTGAAATTGATAGAGTAATTGAAAATCCGGATGAATTCAAAGCGATTTTAGGAGAGGATATAATAGAACAATTTAAACAAAAGTTAAATGAGGTACAAGAAGAACAACAAAAGAAATTTGTAGAAGAAATGGTAAAACAAGATAATGGTGAAACAAAAGATTATTTAAAAAAGCATCCTGAACGTAGAAGAGATAGTTATTATGATATATATAAGGCAAGACAGCAAGATCAAAATAGAAATTATTTAGCAGGTGCAGCAATGGATTTATATGGAGCAACACCTACAGATGGACAAAATCAAGGTATACAACCACAACCTACATCTCAAAGTATATATACAAGTAGGCAAGTTCAACAACAATTATCTGCGGGAGCTAATGGTTAATATTTTTAGAAAGGAATAAAAGATTTGTGAAAAAAATAATTAAAAAAGTGTTATTGTTTATAATTGCGATTTTAATAATTTCTTTTATAATTTTCTGCCGGAGTTATATTAGTATTAGATAAGACAGAAATAGTAGATGCAGGAATTAGGAAAAGCACTTCATCTAGTACTGGAACAAGTTCTAGTTCAGGAACATCGAGCTCTAGTTCAGGATCAGGTGATTCTGTAACAGGAGCAATTACAACAAATATGAGTAGAAATGTACAAAATAAGTTAATAACCAAAGATTCAACTTGGTGGAAACAAATGACTGGCGAGATTTTATCTAGCCAGCCTACAACAAAAGAAGTAAAAAACTCAGATAAATTAGAAAAAAATGTACTTGCAAGGTTAAAAACAATTTCGGTTAAAGTAAGGACATGGGAAAATCCGTCGGATGAGAAAAACATGAATAAGACAACTAAGGAATTATCAATTAGAGTAAATGAATCTACAGCTGAAATATGGAGTTCATTTTTTTCAGATTTATATATAAATGCACCAGATTTTGTAGTTACATCGGTTTTTGGATATAAAGTAGAACCTAATTTAGGCTGGAAATCGTCACATAGGTTTGGAGCAGCAATTGATATAAATTCTGGAACTTCAGGAAATAACGGAAAGACATATACAAAAGAGGAATGGCAAAAATTAGATGAAACACATTCAAAATATCAAATAATATATCAAGGCTCACCAGTAGTTCGATTAGCACACGAATATACTTTGGTATGGGGAGGAGATTCTAAAAATACCGGAGAATCTTTAAACCATTTTAGTTTTATTGGAGACGGAATGACAAGAGAACAGAGAATACAAACATATGGTTATTCGAATTAATATAGAAGGGAGGTGTTGGTATTGAAAGATAGAAAGTTTATAATAAAAAATGTTATAATTACATTATTTTGTATTTTATTTTTAATATTATTTATAATTTTAGCAGCTATTTTTTTCTACAAAGATAATAGTCAAGATGATAAAAGTGTAAATAATGTAAAGCTAGATGATAGCAGTAATCAAAATAAAACTAACAGTAATGATGATAAAGATAGTGACGAAGAAGATGATGATATCGATGACGAAGAAGAAAATACGGTTATTAATAGTGAGGGAAATAGTAAAAGTCAAAAAATTACTATAGAGAAAATTTTAGATATAGAGTCATATTCTATTGTAAAGGAATGTTTAAAAAAGTATTATCAGTCAAACTATATTGAGAATCCAGTTGAGATTTTAGATAAAGATGTTATTTCTGAGTTTAACATAACAAATGAAAACTATTCAGAAACAAATAATTTTACAAATCCTACTTTCAGAATTGATGAAATTTATAGAGGTAAAGTAACTTCTGACCAACACCTTTATTATGTTTCAAGTGTTTTGGAAAATGAAGATGATAGTTTAAGTAAATCAATTTTATGGATAAGAGTTGATACAACAGATCAAGTTTTTTCAATATATCCGTATGAATATCTAAAACAAACGAATAAGTTAAATATGAATGCTTTTGCAATTGAATCTAGCAATACTCACGAACGTATAACTAAAACAAGTTCTAATACATATGAAAAAGAAAAAATGAATGATGAAGGTTTTATGGATGAATTATACGAGAGATTTAAATTTGATTTAATGTTTGATAATGAACATTTATATAATTGTATAAATGATAAGTATAAAAAAATTAAATATCCAAATTATGAAGACTTAGAAAATTACATAAATGATAATAAAACAGACTTATATTTAGATTCTTTATCTGAATATGAAATTACAAGCTTAGGAAATGGCAAAGTAAAATATGTTGGAATTGGTAAAAGTAAAAATGAATATGTGTTTTTGGTTGAAGATTTAATGAATTATAAGATTTCATTAGATGACTATGAAATTGTACAAGATGTAGATTTTTACAATCAATTCTTTAATCAAGCACAAGCAAAAGATTGTGTAAATAGAGTTATAAAGGCAATAAATAATTATGATTATGATTTTGTATACAGAAAATTAAATCCTGTACCAAAAAATAATTATTATAAAAATCCAGAAGATTTCTATAAATTTTTAGACGATACTTTTTATGCAGAAAATAATTATGCTATAGATGATGATTATTTAATTATAACTCAAACTACATATCAATTTAAAGTTAAAATAGATGATAAAAATAGTGTAAGTTCTTCTAAAACGTTGACTATGACAGTTTCACTTGAGGGAGATGGAGAGTTTACAATAAGTATAGCAAATTAAACATTTTATTAGAGGGGAGCAATATATGAAAAAAAAGATAAATAATAAAATTATGTCTATAGTTTCTATTATGATTATTGTAACAATTTTATTGCCATCTTTTAGTGAACTATTTGGTTCGATTTTTGCGGCAACAACCCGGAGATGGAACTGTTCCTCAAAGTAAAGAAGGTCTTATGATTGAAGTACCGACAGAGATTTCTCAGTATGGTGCAACATATGAAAGAGAGGATATTTCTTGGGATAGTACAACTTTGCAGTATCAAGTTAATCAATTATGGGCGAGTCAAGGTAAACCAAAAGATGATAATAACTGGGCATATGTTACGGTTGCAGGACAACAAAGATATTTAGTTGCTTTAGCTCCTATATTTGGTGAAGCAGGTGATTATGTTGATATATATGTAAAAAATGGACAAGTTTATCCATGTCTTATGGGAGATACAAAAGGTGATGATGACATGTTTATATGGACAGATGGACAACATTGGGGACATAGAAGTGGAAATCAATGTAATATTTTGGAAGTTATATTAAAAGATTATTCCTATGCACCAAATGCGTTTTTAGCAACATTATGTCCTATTGAGAAAATACAAAATGGAGGAAGCTATTTTACGCATCCAGATGGACCTGTTGGACTAAGAGGTGTTTATTCTGTTGGAGGAGTTAGCTCAAGAGATCAAGAAGAATCAACATTAAAAGGTATGATTGGTTCAGCTGTTAGAGATATATGGTCAACTACTGTGAATTTTTTAGATAGCTTTTTTACTGGTAGAAATGATATAACTTCACTTTATCAATTTAAAGAAGGCGGAAGAAGTGATGGAAAATCAGGTTCGCTTGGTGTTAACGGACAAGGGAATGGAGATGTTTTAGCGGCTTGTGAAATTGTAACTAAAATGATGATAGAAAGAGGATGTGAATATCCAAGAAGCCCTAATGGTAGTGGAGGATATTATACTGATTATGGTAAATTAGATTATGTAAGTGGAGTTGAAGAACAAGTATATAAGGCGCATTATGTATGTTGTGCAACATATGTATCATGTGTACTATATTATGCCGGAGTTGTATCTGCAGATATAATAAATAGGCATGCTATGCATTCTGCACATGCAGAAGGAATACCTGCAATTATGGAAGAAGCTGGATGGAAGAAAGTTGATCCATCAGAAGCTCAGCCAGGGGATGTTATAGATAAATTAGATAGACATGCGGCGATTTATGCTGGTGATGGTAAGATTTGGGATGAAGCAACAGCGGTTTTCCGTACAAGTGGAAAAGGACCAATAGGAGAACCATATACTTATGATATTTCAAGCTGTTTAGTATATAGAATGCCATAAAATATTATTAGAGAGGAGATAAATCATATTTTATGATTTATAGAGATTATGAAAAATACTAAAATAATAAAAGTAATAGTTATATTATTAATAATAATTTTATTTATAATACTTGGAGCAATATTTCGTATAGAAGGAAATGACAGTAATACAGTAACTAATATAAACAATGAAATAGCATATAACCAAATTAATGAAAATTCTACATTAAGTGAAAATGCTACAGAAGAAAAAAATATAAGTTCTACAGAAAATCAAACCAGTAAAGCAAAATATGATTTAAACTCTCTTGAAGAAGGGGGAGCAGATATTGTATATAATTATGAAACAGCAGAAAATGTAAGTAATGCAACTTATTTTTATACGGTTCAAAATTGTTTAACTAACTATTTGGACAATTTGGATTCAATAAATAATTCAGACGATGATGAAGAAGAGGATATAGATAGTATAAAAAACGAAATTTTAAATCAGTTAGCAAAAGACTATATAAAAAAAGAAAATATAAGCAAATCTAATATTGAGGAATTAGCTAAAAATACTGAAAATTTAAAATTTATAACAATTACAAAAATGTTACAATATATGGTGGAAAATAGTAATGTTGTAAGATATGTTGCACATACATTATTTGTAGATGAGAAAAACGATGTTAAGTATTTGAATTTTATAATTTATTTTGATTATGTAAATAAAACTTATGAAATAGAACCAACAATTGATACAATAACAGATATTAAGGTTTTAAATTTAAATAAAGAAATAAATAGTATTGAGTCAAATGATAATAATAAAGTTAATTATGATATAATTAATACAAAAGAATTGCTTGTTAAGTATACAAAAGCTTTTAGAGATATGTGTATGTATGCTTCAAGTGTTGCATATGAATATTTAGATGAAGAATATAAAAACAATAATTTCAATTCTTTAGCAGAATTTAGAAAATACATTTCTGAGAATAAAGCAAATATTAGTAAAATGTCTTTAGATGATTATAATTTGATAAAGAAAGAAAACGATAGTAATAGTTATTATTGTACAGATTCAAATAATAATAATTACATTATAAATGCAAGTTCAATTATGAATTTTTCAATAAAACTGGGAGTATAAAGGAGGGATATAGCATATGAAAAAATTTAAACGTTTTTTTATTGTAGGTGTTTGTATTATTTGTGCTATATGCCAGTTTGCTAGTATAAGTTACTCATATACTATTGATGAAGTAAAAAGAATGATTGGGTATAAAATAATAGAGGGTGACAATGAACCAGAAGATTTTGATGTTGAGATAGATGCAAATGAGATGATTCAAAATGAAAAGCTCCCATGTATACAAACTACAATTGAAAAAATATTGTATGGAACAAAAAGTTTATTTAATATAGATTTTTTGGGAAGTAGTGAAAATTCAACAAGTGATAATAGCGATAGTAATAGTAGTAATAAGAACAGTAATAAAAATAAAAATAAAAATAAAAAAAATAATAATAATAAGAGTACAAGCAAAAAGAAAGAAGCAAAAAAAATAAAAAATCAATCAACAAAAACAACAAGTGAATCAGATAGTTCGATTTCAGCAGATGAGCAACAAAAAGAGGAAAAAGATAAAAAAACTTTTGAAACTATTAGGGATTTGGTAAGAACGGTATTTAAAGTGAGCCTATATATAGCAATTGCTATAATGTTAACACTGTTACTTTATATGTCAGTTGTTATGGTTATGTCCGCAGTTTCAGGAGGTAAAGGATTTTTACCATATTCAAATGTTTTTGATGGAGGAAATATTGATAAAAGTTTAAAGGCAAAAAGATTGGTAAATCAATGGTTTGCATCACTTCTTATACTTGCATCTCTTGTATATATTATTAATATAATTACAAGTTTTGCAGAGGTTGTAGGTACAGTTGGAAAAGTTGGTGAGATTGATAAAAATAATATTGGAGTATTTGTAAAAAATTCAGAAATTATTCAACAATCTAGTGTTAATAATAGCACAATGGGAACTTCTGTTATATCTCAGGATATTGAAAGCATATTAAGTGATACATCTTCGGGGGGAAATTGGTCGGTTTATGCCGAAAATCTAAAAACAGGTTCAAAGGCAGTCTTAAAAGATACTAATCAGCAAATGTCATCTGCAAGTGTTATTAAATTGTTTATTGCTGCGGCAGCATATTCTCAGCAAAAAAATACATTTTATTATAAAGTAAATGAAAATGATATGAAATTAATGATTAGCAATAGTGATAACAATGCAGCTAATAGAATTATTAAAAGTTTAGGTGGATATGGTAAGGTTAATAAGTATCTGGAAGAAAATAAATATTCTAAAACAGAACTTAATAGAAATTTTGGAATAACTGTATATTCTAAAGATAATCTAACATGTGCTAATGATGTTGCAGAATTACTTAAAAAAATATATAATGATTCGATACCAGGTGCTGGTAAAATTTTAGGATATATGAAAGACCAAACACATAGAAGCAAAATACCAGCAGGTGTTCCATCAAATGTTACAGTTGCTAATAAAACAGGGGAACTAGGTAGTGATTATCGAGATGGAATAGTAGAAAATGATGCAGCTATAGTATATAAAGAAGATGGAAATTATATTTTGGTTATAATGTCATCAAAGGTAACTGATGATGCAAAAGCCATAGAAAAAATAAAAAAGATTTCTAGTAGGGTATATGAAACTATATCAAGCAATATTTCAGGAGGTGCTTCAAGTACAAATTCTAATTCAATTGTGGAAACAGCAGAAAGTAATTCTTTAAGACAGAAAGTCATAGATCAGGCAAAAACAATGGATAACTTAGGTGCACCTGGAGGATATTGTGAGATGTGGGTAGAAGCAGTGTACAGAAAAGCTTTAGGAAAAAATGATACAGAAATACCTCGTCATTGCTGTGCTCATCAGGCAGGTATTGATTCAATTGTTTCAAATTCTTCAGAAAATATTGTTCCTGGGGCAGCTGTATTTTCATTTAGAAGTTCAAGTGGAACACATTGTAATGGAATAGATGCAGGACATGTTGGAATATATGTAGGAAATGGCCAAATTATAAGTTGTACTGGTAGAGGCGAAACAGGAGTTGTTGTTCATACAATTGATGAATGGAAAAGCATTTGGGACTTCAGTGGATGGGGATGGCTTGCTGGAACAGAAAGCATTGCAACAGGAGCTACATCTGACGGAGGAGTGTCATCTGGAAATAAATTGATTAATTATTACTTTGAAACTAATATAGAAGGACTTATGATGTTCCAATCTCAATTTGATTGGACCCAGTATACAATGAAAAACGCAGTAAATATTATAGGGGGAATAGCAATTACAGTATTTAAATATGTTCTTGTATTTGTATTTGTATTAAGAACACTTATTTTAGCACTAATTACAGCTATATCACCATTAATAGTATTATTAAATGCTTATATAGTTGTTACTGGCTCTAAAGGATTTTTAGGTAAGTGGCTGAAATTTTATTTCTATTTGATTTTTATAAGACCAGTGGTATCGCTACTATATTACATACTAGTGCAGGATAATGTATATTTAGCAAGTGAGGTTCCTCTTTATGTGGCTGTTGTAGCAGTAATATTAACAATACTTGTTATTAGATTTTGTAAGAAATTCTGCAAAGAATTTTCAACACAAGTATCTAAATCTAGAGCTGAAAGAAGAGTTCCTGCAGATGATGTTGTTGAAAAAGACGAAGACGAATGGTTATCTGAAGATGAAAAGAAAGAGAAAAGAGCTGTTAAACTTGTTAAAGCAGAATATGGAGATGACGATTCTTGTGATTATAAGGCTGCTAAAATTGAAGAAGACAAGTACAAGGTTACTATAAAAGGTATATCTACAGGTGAGGTATATGCTACATATAAGGTTAATATAAAATCAGAAGAAGTTATTCGTGAATATTAAATTTAAAAATAGGGAGTAAGGTATATGATTAATAGATTAAAGCTTTGGATAAGTAGACATGATAAAAAAATTTTAACGGTTATATTGGTAATAGTAATAGCAGGTTTTCTTATAAAAGGAACTAATAAACATTTTCAAAATATTGTTGAAGAAAGTAAACAAAATGCCATAGAAAAAGAAGAGACAATTAGTAATTTAACAAGTAATCCAAAGGTTTATGAATGGAATTTAGATGAAATGGAAAGTTCTGATGATGAATACAAAAAAGTAATATCTGTTGAAAAAAAGATTTTTAATGATTTGTATTTAGCAAGGAAAAATGATGATTTGAGTATTAAAAAGAGGATATTTAATTATTGTACAGAAGATTTTAAAAGCAAAGCTACTCTTATAGATAAAAAAATCACACCAGAAAATATTTTAGATAGTTTGTCGAAAGTAGAAAACGTAGATTATTATACTGTGGAAAAAGTATATTCATATAGTGAAAATAATAATGTGAAAAGATATGTACTAAGAATTTCTTGTGATAATGGTGGCCCTGCTATTGTTGGGAGTTATATGGTTATAAATATGGATTTTAATAATAATACTTTTTCTTATGAGGGTGAGGTTACATCTTTAAATTATATCGATGTAAATAAGAAGATTGATAGTATTGAAAATACAGGAGGAAATACATTTTAATATGGTAAATTTACATAATTTTTGACAATGTTGTGAAAAAATGGTATAATAAAAGGAGTAATTCTAATATGAATAAATTTAAAGGAGGTAGAAGTATGAGAACTTCAACACCTATAGCACTTTTCCTTGTTGCAATTTTTGCAATTGTGATATTCTTTCTTCGGAAAGACGGTCTGAAATGGTTTTTTAGACCACAACGCTTCAAGTTTCTGCACAAAGTTTTCTGGTTTTACGTGATTTTTTGCGTAATAGCATACGCCAGAGGACTTTAAAAAACAAACCAGCTGCTCTATCTTTGGTAGAGCAGCTGGTTTGTTTTACTTACTTTTTAAAAATATTTATAATTCCTCTAAAAATACCTCCAATTATATTTACTAAAAGTCTAAATCCTTCATTAGTGTTATATAAATCTGTAAAATAATGTTTAATTGGCGGGATTTGCCATAAGATTAATCCTATAATTGACATTATAAAAATAACAACAATTATTGATATTGCAATTTGTATCTTTTCTTTTAATGGTCTTTCATAATGAATTTCATATCCCATGTTTTTTAGATTATTTATATATGCTTGGTTAAAAGCATCATTATAGGCGTTACTATAAGCATCGTTCATCATTTCTGTATAGTCATCTTGAAAATTAGCATAATTATTATTAATCGTGTTTTTATGAGGTTCTCTAATAACTCTTTTTTGAGAATTTTGAGTATTAGTTGTATTGTAATTATTAGAGTTTACGTTTGTATTATTATAGCCACTAGTATAGTTGTAATTTGTATTACTGTAGTTATTTTGCGAATAAGTATTTTTGGTTGATTGTCTATTTTGTGTTTGATTGAAATTTGCATATTTAGCTTGTTCTTTTTGTTTTTTTTCCAATTTTAATTCATTATCATAATTTGATTTTTTTACTGAATTTGATAAAATTTCATAAGCTTCATTAATTTCTTTAATTTTATTTTCGGCTTCTTTTTTCTTGTTTTCAGGTTGCAAATCTGGATGATATTTTTTTACTAGTGTTTTATATGCTTTTTCAATAACCTCTGGAGAGGCATTTTCTGATACCTCTAACAATTCATAATAATTTTTCATTTATTTTCTCCTTTTTTGGGTAAATAATTTATTTAGAATTTTTTAAATTATCTTTTGCAACTGCCATTAAAAGTTTTATTCTATTTGCTTGGTTTGTTTCACTTGCTCCTGGATCATAATCAACTGGAGTTATATTTGCTGTTGGATATTTGCTTCTAATTGTTTTTATAACTCCTTTTCCAACTACATGATTTGGAAGACATGCAAATGGTTGAACACAAACTATATTTGGTATACCATTTTCTATGTATTCTACCATTTCAGCTGTTAAGAACCAACCTTCTCCTGTTTGATTTCCTATTGATAATATATCTTTTACTTTACTTTCTAAATGATATATATCACAAGTTGGTAAATAGTTTTTCTTTGATTTTTCAAGTGCAGTTTTAGAGTCTTTTTCCATTAAATTAATTAGGTTTAATGCGATTTTACTTATGGCAGATGATATTTTATTGGTATTTAGTAATTGGTTAAATGTTATTTTGTGTGTTGCCATAAATTTTACAAATCCCATGAAGTCAGGAAGTACTACTTCTGCACCTTCTTTTTCTAATAAATCTGCAACATAGTTATTTCCAAATGGATGATATTTTATTAGAACTTCTCCAACAATTCCTACTCTTGGTTTTTCTTTTGACATGTCTACTTCTATTTTTTCAAAATCTTCTACCATGTCATAAATTGCTTGTTTGAATTCTTTGTTAGTACAGTTTGTAATAAGTTTTTTTGATTTTTCCATCCATTTTTCAAATATTTTGTCTGTATCACCTTTGTGTATTTCATAAGCTCTATTTTTGTGAAGCATTTTTTGTAGTAAATCACCTAAAAGTACGGCTTTTATCATTTTATCTATCATTTTTGGTGTAAGTTTAAATCCAGGCATTTTTTCCATACCAACAACATTTAGTGAAATAACTGGAACTTGTTCAAAGCCTGCGTCCCTAAGGGCTTTTCTTATAAAACCAATATAATTTGTTGCACGACATCCTCCACCTGTTTGAGACATTATTAAGGCAGTTTTGTTTACATCATATTTACCTGATTCTAGTGCTTCTATCATTTGACCAGTTACTAAAATTGATGGATAACAAGCATCATTATTTACATATTTTAATCCTGTTTCTACAGTATGATTTGTACATTCTCTTAAAAGAACCATATTATATCCACATGAGTTTACAGCAGGTTCTAATAATTCAAAGTGAATTGGAATCATCATTGGAATTAGTATTGTGTAGTCTTTTCTCATATCTTTAGTAAATATTTTTTTGTTTATTCCGTAAAGTCCATCTGCTTTTTCTTTTGCTCTTTTGTTCATACTTGCAAGTAATGAACGAATACGTATTTTTACGGCACCTAAGTTATTTACTTCATCTATTTTTATTAATGTATACATTTTACCAAAGCTTCTTAAAATTTCTTCTACTTCGTCTGTTGTTACGGCATCTACTCCACATCCAAATGAATTTAGTTGAACTAATTCTAAATTATCATGTTTTCCAACAAAATCTGCTGCTGCATATAGTCTTGAATGGAACATCCATTGATCTACTACTCTTATTGGTCTTTTTGCTTCTGTTTGGTTTGATATACTATCTTCTGTTAAAACCGCAAGACCAAGAGATGTTATTAATGTATCTATTCCGTGGTTAATTTCAGGATCTATATGATAAGGTCTACCAGCAAGAAGTATTCCTTTTAAATTATTTTCATCAAGATAACGTACTGTTTCTATTCCTTTATCTTGAATGTCTTTTTTACATTTTTGGTATTCAATTTGTGCTTTTTCTGCTGCATTTGTTAGTTCTTGTTTGGTAAATTTATATTCTTTGAATTCATCTAGTTCCATTATTTTTTTAACTAGGTTTGGCGTGTCAAATGGTAGAAATGGATTTATAAATTTTATTTCTGGATTTTTTAATCCTTCTACATTGTTTTTTAATACTTCAGAATAAGAGATTACAATTGGACAATTGTATTTATTATCTGCCTTTTCGTATTCTTTTCTAGAAAATGGCATACATGGGTAAAATATTGTTTTTATTCCTTTTTTTAATAAGTTTTCTATATGTCCATGTGAAAGTTTTGCTGGGTAACATACTGACTCTGATGGCATAGATTCCATTCCATCTTCATATGTTTTACGCGTACTTTTATCTGAAATAATTACTCTAAATCCTAGGTTTGTTAAAAATGTGAACCAAAATGGATAGTCTTCATACATATTTAGAACTCTTGGAATTCCTATAGTTCCTCTAGTAGAATATTGTTCTTCAATTGGTTTATAGTCAAATATTCTTTCATATTTATATTTTACAAGATTTGGCATATTTTTATGTTCAGATACTTGACCTGCACCTTTTTCGCAGCGGTTACCAGATATGTAGCGTTTTTCATTATTAAATATGTTTATTGTTAGTTTGCAGTGATTTTCACATCCATTACATCTTGTGTGATTTATTTTTATTTCCAGTTTATCAAGATCTTCTTGTTTTAGTATAGTTGAATAATATTCCATATCTAAGTTTGTTTCATATTGTTCTTTTGCAATTAAGGCCATTCCGTATGCTCCCATTAATCCTGCAATATCTGGTCTTATTACTTCTTTTCCTACTATTTTTTCAAATGCTCTAAGTACAGCGTCATTATAAAATGTACCACCTTGAACTACTATTTTATTTCCAAGTGTTTCAAAATCTCTTATTTTCATAACTTTTTGTAAAGCATTTTTTATTACAGAATAAGATAGTCCGCTTGATATGTCTCCTACACTATATCCTTCTTTTTGGGCTTGTTTTATTTTTGAATTCATAAATACAGTACATCTTGAACCTAAATCTACCGGTCTTTTAGCTTCGATTGCTTGTTTTACAAATTCAGATATTTCTAAATTTAGACTTTTACTAAATGTTTCAATAAATGATCCACATCCTGAGGAACATGCTTCATTTAGCATTATACTATCGATTGCTCCGTTTTTTAAACGGATATATTTCATATCTTGTCCACCAATATCAACAATACTTGTAACATCTGGTTCAAATTGTTTTGCTGCTGTATAGTGTGCTATTGTTTCTATTTCACCAATATCAACATTTAAAGCTGTTTGGATAAGTTTTTCTCCGTAACCTGTAACACCACTAAATCTTAATTTTGCATCTTTAGGTAATATTTTGTATAGGCTATCTAACATTTTTATAACACTTTGTAAAGGGTTTCCTTCATTGCTACCATATAAAGAGTACAATAAACTTCCAGAGTTATCTATTAATACTATTTTTGTGGTTGTCGAACCTGCATCTATTCCAATAAAGCAATCACCTTTATAATTTAAAAGTTCACCTTTTTTTACAGATGCTCTTGCATGTCTTTTTCTAAATTCTTCATATTCGGCATAATTTGCAAATAATGGTTCTATTGGACTTGTTGTAGTATCTTTTGATATTTTTAGTGCTCTTATTTTGTGTGTTAGTTCTTCATTGGAAAATGGTGTATCTTCAAGGGAATCAAGAGCTGCACCTGTAGCTACTAATAGATGAGCTTTTTTAGGTATTATTATTTCATCATCTGTTAGTTTTAATGTTTCTATAAATCTTTTTCTTAATTCTGAAAGATATGTAAGCGGTCCTCCTAAAAATGCTACTTTACCTCTTATTGGTCTTCCACAAGCTAGCCCGGAAATTGTTTGATTTACAACAGCTTGGAAAATTGAGGCTGCAATATCTTCTTTTGCAGCTCCCTCATTTATTAATGGTTGTATGTCTGTTTTGGCAAATACTCCGCATCTTGATGCAATTGGATAAATTGTTTTATAATTTTTTGCAAGTTCATTAAGACCTGCTGTGTCAGTATGAAGTAGTGATGCCATTTGGTCAATAAAAGCGCCTGTTCCACCAGCACAGGTTCCATTCATTCTTTGTTCAATAGATTTATCAAAATAAATTATTTTTGCATCTTCTCCACCTAGTTCTATTACTACATCTGTTTGAGGGATGTATTTTTCAACTGCTCTTTTACAAGATACGACTTCTTGTATAAAATTTACACCTAAAAATTTTGCTGCTGACATTGCACCTGAACCGGTTAGAGCAAGTGTAAATTTATTGTTATTATATTTTTCGTTTAATTCTTCTAAAACTTGACATACTGTATTTTTGGTATCTGAAAAGTGTCTTCTATAATCTTCATATATAGTTTCTTTATTATTATTCATTACTACAATTTTTACTGTTGTAGAGCCAACGTCTAACCCTACGTGTAATATATTTTGCTCCATATATATCACTCCTTTAAATCCTTTTAATTCTATACAATTTTAAGTGTTTTGTCAATTGAAATAGATGGAAAAAATGATAACAGAACTCTCTGTTATCATTTTTAGTGTGTTTTATAAGTATAATTTGATATTTTTTCAGTCTTAACAGTTTGACCATTTAGTTTAACTATTCTATAAGTTGCAGATTTTATATAAGATGATGTACGGCTAGTAACATTTGCAGATACTTCTATATCATATTCAGGGTCTTCTTTAAATCCCCAAATTTGGAATGATGCTATACCTTTTGATACAGAACATGTAATTTTTATAGCATATTTTCTTGAATTTTTAAACTGAAAATCTTTTACTCCATATACAACTGTTGCATCACGTCCAGCTGTTGCATAAGATGGAATAAATTGGTGGTTATGTAGTTCAACTATTTCTAAGTTTGAATATAAAACAGCATTAAATAATGTAGTAGAAATTTGACAAATACCTCCGCCTAAACCGTCAACAACTTTACCGTTAGAGTATATTGCCGCATCTTTATATCCAGCAGATATTGTTCTTTCACCAACAACATTATTATAAGAAAATGTTTCTCCAGGTAATAGTACTGTTCCATCAATTTTTTCAGCTGCTAACCTTAAGTTTGTTGTTCTATTTGTATTAGATGCTGCGTATTTTGTAGAATATGATGCAAGTAAATCTGGGAATGCTTCTTGACCTATCATATTGTTTGTAACACTTGGCTTTAGAACCTTTAAAGGAATTGTACATTCTGAATCTGAATTTTGTAATAATTCATTAGCTTCTTCAAGTGAAACTTTAAAATCTACTCCATTTTCAGCAGATGTAACTGTATGAGTTTCTGGAATATATGTAGCGTCTTTAGCATCTTTGTGTACCTCATTATATATTGATTCTAAATCAATTTTTTTTGGTGATGCAGATATTGTATCTATTTCTATGATTTCATTTACGTAATTTAAATTTTGCAATCTTTCTTCTATTTTTTTTGCTGTAGAATTCGCATCAATAATAACACCATTAGTTCCTTTGGTTATGAAAAGATTATTTCCATCTATATAGTAGCCACTTTCAACTACGGCATTAGGTAATTCTGAAGATAAGTTATTTAGAATTTTTTTTAAAGATTCTTCATTAAAAGAAACAGTAGGCTCTATATTTATTCCATTTAGCATGGCATTAAATATTTGGTAGTTATCTTCAAAAATATTGCTCGTTTTACCACATTGATATGCGTAATTTATTGCAGAATCTAAATTAATATTTAAATCAATTTCTGATGTTTTTATGTATGTTGTGTAATCTGATCCATGTACTAGTGTTATGTCATTTGATAATTTTTCAGAATAGTATTTTTCTAATTTTTCTTTTGCTTCTTGTTTGGATAAATTTGATACATCAATTCCATTTATATAAATTCCATTTGCAATAGTTGAATTGTTATTATAATTATATATTGTAAATATTGCAAAAATTAATATAAAAAATACTAAAAAAGCAATTATAAAAATGGATAGTACTATAATCCAATGTTTTGATTTTGTATTATTGGGAATTTGTTTAAACTCTTCTGATTTTTTCCTTTCTACATCATCAATAACCTCTATTTTTTGTTCTTCTTCTAAAATCATTTTTTTACCTCTATAATATTATATGTATTATTATTTTTTTTGATATTTTAATTTATACTATCTAATGGTACAATATAATTTTTTGTTTGTCAATGGATTTGAATGGTAAAAAAAGAGATTATATCAATTTTTTCTAGTGTATGTTTCACCAAAAATATTAGATTGTTCACCATTTATTAAAAACCTAATACTTGTAACTTCATTTAGCTGAGTAAGAGTATTTAAAGTGCTATTTATAATATTAAATTTTTGTGTTTCATCTTTAAAATTTAGTAATTCATTTGAAAAATTAATTGTTACACAGTTATTTTCAAATTGTGTTGAAATTACTTTTGTATTTTCCGGAAATATAGTAAATAGATTTTCTGAATCAGGTCCATTTAATAATAATTCTATTAATTTTTGATATGGGTTTTGTATAAGTAATGTAGAGTCGATTAATTTTGATTCTGATTTTAAGTTATTTTCAGAATCAACAAAAAATAAATTTACTTTAGTTTCTCTTAATTGTTTTGTACTTATTTCTTCTTCTGGAGTATATTCTAAGTAACTGTTATTTTCGTTTGATGAATTTTTATTAAAATTATTAATTATAATAAAAATTGAAATAATAATAAATAGTAAAACTAAAATTAATAAAAAAAATAATTTTTTACCTTTCATAAATAAAATCCTCCTAATGCTTTTCTTTTGTAAATATTATTTTTATGTTGTCCATTTTAGAACTTTATTTTAAAATTTTATATAATTTAATATAGTTTGTAAAAGTATGAAAATTATTTAAAAAACATTCAACTTCGTTTAATGAAGTAAAAGTATTCTTTTTTAATTTTTTAAAATCAATTTTATTTTTTTTCTTTTTTGGAGGTTCTTTTTTGGGCTCTTTTTTATTATGTGGTGGAGGAGGAAGTTGCTTTGAATTACATTGATTATTGCAATAAAATAAATTATTCATTGAAAAAACTCCTTTTTTGTTGTATAATTTTTTTATATATAATATGAAGAAAAAATAATATGGTGATGAAAATGAAAATAAAAATAAATGAAAATGAAAGAATTGATGATTTAGAACTTAATGGTTTGAAAATTATACAAGACAAAGATGGTTTTTGTTTTGGAATAGATAGTGTATTACTTACGGATTTCGCAAAAAATATAAAGGCAAAATCTAATGTAATTGACTTAGGTACTGGAACAGGAATTATACCTATACTTTTAACTCAAAAAACCAAAAATACTAATTTTGTTGGAATTGAATTACAAACTGAAGTAGCTAATATGGCAGAAAGAAGTGTAAAAATAAATAATTTAGAAAATAGAATAAAAATACTAAATTTAAATATTTTAGAACTTGATAAAAATTATAGAAAAAATAGTTTTGATGTTGTAACAACAAATCCTCCATATAAGAAATTAAATACAGGAGTTGTAAATGAAAATAATAAAAAATTAATTTCACGACACGAAATTACGGCAAGTTTAGAAAATTTCATAGAAATTGCTTCATATTTATTAAAAGATTTTGGAGAATTTTATATGGTACATAGACCAGATAGATTAGTAGATATATTTTATTTAATGAGAAAAAATAAAATAGAACCCAAAAAAATAAGATTTGTATATCCAAATAAAAATAAAAAAGCTAATTTAATTTTGATAAAAGGAATTAAATTGGCAAAACCTTTTTTAGAATATGATGATAATTTATATGTATATGATGAAAATAATAAATATACAAAAGAAATTTTAAAAATATATAATAAAATAAATTAAATAAAATTGGAGGAAATTAATGAGCGGAAAATTATATTTGGTTGCTACACCAATTGGAAATTTAGATGATATTACATTTAGAGCTTTAAATGTTTTAAAAGAAGTAGATTTTATTGCAGCAGAAGATACAAGAAATACTTTAAAATTATTAAATCATTTTAATATAAAAAAATCAATGATAAGTAATCATAGACATAATGAAGATGATAGAGAAGATATTTTAATAAATAAATTAAAAGAAGGTAAAGATATTGCTGTTGTATCAGATGCAGGAACACCGGGAATTTCTGATCCAGGGGAAGTTATTGTAAAAAGAGCAATAGAGGAAAATATTGAGGTAATTCCAATTCCTGGTGCATGTGCAGGAATAAATGCATTAATCGTTTCAGGTTTAGATACAAAAGAATTTGTATTTCTTGGATTTTTGCCTATGAATAAAAAACTTAGAAAAGAAAAATTAGAAGAAATAAAAGATGAAAGTAAAACAATTATTGTTTATGAAGCACCACATAAAATGAAAGAAACTTTAAAAGATTTAAGTGATGTAATAGGGGAAAGGAAAGTGGTTTTGGCTAGGGAAATAACTAAAATACATGAGGAGTTTATAAGAGGAAATATAAATGAAATTCTTGAAAAAGTTGATGGATTAAAAGGAGAAATGATTCTTTTAATTGAAGGTGGAAATAAAATAAAAAAAGAAAATATTTTAAATAATTTGAGTTTGGAAGAACATTATAATGTTTATGAAAAACAAGGTTTAGAGAGGAAAGAAATTATTAAAAAAATTGCTAAAGATAGAGGAGTAAATAAAAATGAAATATATAAATATTTTTTATGAAATAAAAATAAAAAATAAAAATAAAAAATAAAAATAAAAAATAAAAATAAAAAATAAAAATAAAAAATAAAAATAA